>CACZRJ010000062.1 GCA_902783535.1 uncultured Ruminococcus sp.
GAGCGGACAGACCGTCCGGAGATGCGCGTCCATGGGAAAAACGGCCGTGCTCGGCTGCGCGTCCCAGAAGGACGAAAAATACTTTTCTTCGATCCCGAACGTTTTCTACGTCGGGGGCAGCAGGAACAAGATGGACGTCGTCAGCGCGCTGACGGACATGACCGGAAACGATCCGGAACGTCCATACGGCTGCGCACTTCGCGTCCTGCCGATGGAAGGCGCGAAATATGAAGCCATGAACGTCCGCGGAAGAGGCGAAAACCCCATTTTCTCCTCCTGCAGGGCCTTCGTCAAGATCCAGGACGGCTGCTCCTCGCGCTGCTCCTACTGCATCATTCCCGCCCTGCGCGGGCCGTCGCGCTCCCGCAAGGCGGACGAGATCCTCGCGGAAGTCGACCGGCTCGCGGACGCCGGTTTCTCCGAGATCATCATGACAGGCATTTCTGTCTCGTCCTTCGGCGATCACGGCTTCCGGCTTCCGGACCTGATCCGGGAAATGGGGAAGAGAAAGGAAAAAGGCATCCTGCGGGTGCGCTTCGGCTCCGTTTCTCCGTTCAGCGTGACGGAGGATTTCCTCGAAGCCGCGTCGGCGTCCCCGAATTTCATGCCGCACATCCATCTCTCGCTACAGTCCGGATCCGACCGGATCCTGCATCTGATGCGCAGGACGTACGGGGCAAACGACGCGATGGAAAGGATCCGCGCCTTGAGAAAGGCGATCCCGGACATCGAACTGAGCGCCGACTTCATCACCGGATTCCCGACGGAAACGGAGGAGGACTACCGGATGACCGAATCCTTCGCGAAGGAGGCGGATCTGCTGCACGTGCACGCGTTCCCGTACTCCGAGCGGGAAGGGACGGAGGCCGCGGAGATGGAAGGAAAGATCCCGAAGGAGATCCGGAAGGAACGGTGCGTGCGGCTGAACCTCGTTTCGGACGCGCTCCGGAGCGGGCGGATGCAAAGAAAAATCGGGAAAACCGTCGTGATGCTGACGGAAAAAACCGGGCGCGGTCAAGCGTCCGGACATACGGAAGAATTCATGGAATGCTTCGTTCAGACGGAAAACGCCCGCGTCGGCGACTGCTTGACCGTTCGCGTGACGTCTGAAGGCGGAAAATATCTGACTGGGAGGGTCCTGCATTGACTACGATCGAATATCTTGAACATATGTTCTCAAAAGACGGATGGGGCACGAAGATGCTGACGCGCGTCGGAAAACTGCGTCTGCTTTCCGCGCGCCACGGGGAAGCGTTCCGCTCGTTCGCGGAAAACCATATCAGCGGCAGTTCCTTCTGCATCGCGGACATGGTTTTGGCGTCGGAAGCCGGCAATGCCCGTTCCGTCCCGCAGGGAAAGCTCTCGGAAGGCATCTATCTTCTGAGCGGCGCGAACGTGATGGACCCGCGGCTGGTGAAGACGCTGATGGCGAGATCGGCGCCCGGTCTGTGCGGACTGCTTTCCGTCTGTCCCGGCGCCGAACTGACTCTTCCTCAGGACTGCGGGATCGAGCTTTTCGTCCGCTCCAGATTTTTCCTGCTTCAGGAGCGCGACGCGCAGGCGATCGAGAACGCCTACGCCCAGATGGCCGGGTGCAGACTCGTGCGCGCCGGCAGAGTCGTCCAGGGCGAACTGACTTTCCGCGAAGGAAACGGGGACGTCATCGCCTGGAGCCGCAAGCTTTCGGAGATCATTCCAAGCGCGGTCATCGGCATGGAGATCGGCGACGACTGCGACGACTATTTCAAGGACGGCGTGCAGGCGGCGCTCACCAGCTACGCGTTCGCCGATCTGAAGCTGAACGTCTTCTTCCATTTCCCGGAGGAACTGACATTCCCGCAGCTGTTCATGGCGGAACTCGGCATCTACGACGCTTTGTCCGCATTCCCGGTCTATTCCCAGCCGCTCCGTTTCGCGGAGGGCGGGACCGTTTCCCTGATCGTTCCCCGCGTATACATCGCAGCCGGCGACCGTCTGGCCGCCATCCGTCCGAAGACGGACGAGAACCGCAGGCTGATCCCCGAGGAACTTCAGAAGCTCCGCTCCTTCCTTTCGTATGCGACGGACGCCGGAAAAATCAAAGGCGTGCTTCCCCTGAAGAGAAACACGCTTTCCATGATCGAAAATCTTTGCGGCGAATCGCTGGAATACATTCCGTCACGCGACATTCCGGGCGGATTCGCGGTGCTTGCCGTGATCCCGGCGGGCGAAGAGGACGTCGGAGTCCGGCTCGGTTCTTTTCAGCCGAGATAGGGGAGGATGCGCCCGATATCGTCCAGCACGATGTCAGGCCGGTTTTCTTCCGTCAGGTCGCTCACGGCCGTTTCTCCCGTCAGAACGAGGACGGACAGCAGTCCGTTCCGCTTCCCGAGCGCGATGTCCGTATACAGCCTGTCGCCGACGACGGCCGTCTTTTCCTTCGGAACGCCGTAGAGCAGCGAGATCATGTCCGCCGTTTCCCGGTAAGGCTTGCCGAAATATCTCGGCGTGACTCCGGTGCATGCGGACACGGCCGCGCACAGCGCGCCGCTGTCCGGCAGAACGCCGTCCGGAACGGGACAGACGTAGTCCGGATGCGTGGAATAGAAGACGGCGCCGTTCCGGATGAGATTGACCGCGATCCGCAGTTTCTCGTAAACGAGTTCCGTATCGAAAGAAACGACGACGATCTTCGCGTCTTCCGACAGCGGGACGCCTTCCTCCAGGAACTGTCTGCGGAGCGCTTCGGTACCGACAAGATAGACGTTTTCGTCCGGATGATGCAGCTTCAGATATGCCGTCGTGACGTCGCCGGACGTGACGACGTCCTTCCTGGAAACCCCGAAGTCCATCCGGTTCAGTCGGGAAACATAGGTCTCCGGGTCGCGCGAAGCGTTGTTCGTGAAGAACAGGACGCGTTTTCCGCGCTCCCTGGCGCCGCGCACGAACGCGATCGCTTCCGGAAAGACGCGGTCGCCCAGATAGATGGTTCCGTCCATATCCAGAACGAACAGGTCGGTTTCGCGCAGGCGTTCGATCGCGCCTTCCGCGGGCAGGGTCAATGGATTGCTGATCATCGTTTTCAAATTCCTTCTCTCGTTCATTCGCAGACAAGTATACCACGGCGCGCGGACGTTTGCAAGCGGTGCGCCGGAAAAAGGAGTTCTCATGGCTGAAGAAAGACGTTTCTCAGAGGGCGCCGCATCTCCGGAAGGCGGCCGGTCGAAAAAATTCTATATCGCCGTCGATCTCGAAGGGGTCGCGTGCGTCATCGGAACGAACGGACAGGGGCTCCGGAATTCCCCGGACTATCCGTTCGCATGCAGGCAGGCGACGAAGGAAACGAAGGCCGCGGTCGACGGACTGTTCGCCGCCGGCGCGGACGAGATCATTGTCTGGGACTGCCACGGCACCGGATGGAATCTGGACTACGAAATGCTCGATCCCAGAGTGAAGATCGCGATGGGCGCGGGCAGCGGAAAGCGCTTTCCCGGTCTGGACCGGTCCTTTGCCGGGATCCTGTTCATCGGATACCATGCGTTTGACGCGCCGGGCGCGGTGCTCAGCCACGTCTATTCGTCCGCGGGATTTTCCGGGATGTTCCTGAACGGAAAACCGGCGGGTGAACTGCAGATCGACGCGGCCGTGGCTGGCAAAAATGACGTTCCGGTGCTGTTCGTTTCGTCGGACGACATCTGCGTTTCCCAGGCGAAAGCGTCTTTTCCGGACGCGAGATTCGTGGTCACGAAGACGTCGCTTGCCTGGAACAGCTGCGTCAGCAGACATCCCGACGCGGTCTGCGAGGAGATCCGCCGCAAGTCGGAAGAGATCGGCAAAGATCCGCGCGGCAATGTCTACAGGCTGGAAGCGCCGTTCCGCCTGGACGTCCGCTTCAAGCGGATGGAAGGCGCGCAGCATTCGCCTCTGACCGACCGGTCCGGCCGCCCGTTCGAACGGACGGACCCGTATGTTCTGAGCGGCGAACTGGACGACATCGAAACGCTTTTCCGATACATCTGAAAACAAGGCCAGCGACAGTACGAAAGGAAGGAATTTTTCATGACGAATGCCGGAACAATTCCGGGCGGCCGCGTCGACGCGGCGGTCAGACGGGAAAACCTGAAACGGGTCCATAAGGACCGCATGCGCCCGCTGCGCGTTCTGGAATATCTCGACAACAGCGCCATTTTCGAAAACAGTCCCGTGGAAGTCCGCGAAGGATATGTCATCTCCGACCGCGACAACGGAGACCTGTTCCTCGTTCTTTCTTTCCGCAGCCTGTCGGAGGAACCGCTGACTGCTCTGAAGATCCGCGTGCTCCTGTTCCGCGATCACAAGCCGATCCCGTATGAAAGGCATGAATACGAATACAGCTGGCACCTCGGGACATTCGGGATACGGGCGCTGAACGGTGTCGAGCGGAAAGAAAAGGAGGTCCGCGACGAAATTTCGCTCCGGTACGGAGAGACCTTCGGCGACGGCATCTATCTGCCGGTTCCTTCGACCTATTTCTCCAAACTGCAGGTGGATCTGCTGGAAGTATCCTACGCGAACGGCACGACGCAGAAACTCGGACTGACGGCCGGGGCGAAGGCGAAACATTTTTATGAACTGCCGGACGGGCTCCGCGACGTCTATTCCGACGTCAACATCTTCCAGGCCGTCGAATCCCTTCACCCCATCCGGGTCCTTCCGGAGCAGGGCGAAAAAGTCTGGCTCTGCTGCTGCGGACACAAGAATCCGCTCAGGACGGAGCACTGCGAAGTCTGCGGACGCGACAGGGCGTGGCAGATGGAGCATCTGACCGTCGAGCAGCTGGAGGAAAAGGAAAGGGAAGTCGAGTCCAAGAGGGAGCGCAGGATCCTGCACGACCTGACGAAATACAAGCCCAAGTCGCTGGAGAGCGCCGAAGAGATCGCGAAAAAGGTGGAGCTCTGCAACCAGGTCATGGAAAAACTCGCAATTCAGGAACGGGAAAAAGATCAGAAACCCGTCAAAATCTTCAAGCGGATCCTGATCATTCTCGCGATCGGCGCATTGCTGTACGTCGGCTTCCGGATCGGATACAACATTCTCCGCGAATACGGTTATTTCAGCGACACAGGAAGCGGCACGCAGACGGCGGAAGCCGCCGGCGAAAC
>CACZRJ010000063.1 GCA_902783535.1 uncultured Ruminococcus sp.
CACGCCGAGCAGTTTCAGCCCCGGGTTGTATTTCGCCTGGATCCGTCTGACCGTCGCGTTCAGCTGAGACAGGCCTTCCAGGGAATAGTATTCGCAGAGCAGGGGAATGACCAGCCCGTCGGACGCCGTCAGAATGTTGACGGTGATCAGCCCGAGCGCGGGCGGACAGTCGATGACGATGTAGTCGTACTGGTCCCGGACAGGTTCCAGCGCGTTCCGGAGGAGAGATTCGCGGCCGCTTTCACCGCTCAGCTCCAGTTCGGCGCCGACGAGGTCGATGCCGGAAGGAACGACGTAAAGTCCCTCGTAAGCCGTTTTCAAAGTGACTTCCGGGACCGTTTTTTCGCCGATCAGGACGTCGTACAGACTGCCCGTCAGACCTTTCTTGCGGATGCCGAGCCCGCCCGTCGCGTTGCCCTGCGGGTCCGCGTCCACGAGCAGGACCTTTTTTCCGGTCCGCGCCATGCACGCTGCGACGTTCACGGCGGACGTCGTTTTTCCGACTCCGCCTTTCTGGTTGGCAAAACAGATTGTCTTGATTCCGCTCATCGCACCCACTCCGATCGTCCGACTGGATTCCCTCTTACGACATTAACCCAATCTAATCTCTTACACATTATACCGCAAAAAGAAACAAAGTCAATAGAAAGGGCGGTGATGACTTTCAGAAAGTCACTGATTCTTTGAATTCTTCTGTGTGATTCGCAGCGAATAACGGGGCATCTGTTTCTTTTTTGCATCTGCACATTGCAGGAACCGGCTGCCCAAACCATCCATGTTTTCTTTTTCGCACAACCGTATTTGCAAAACTAAAAGCCGAAGAATCTTTTATGGATTCTCCGGCTAACATTCCGTATCAGCGGCAGCTACATTTCTTGGCGTTGTTCTTCGCTTTCTGATTCGCCAAACAACTCGCAAAAGTCGTTCAACACGAAAGCACAGATGCATCTTGCTTCGTCGATTGCACGGTACATGTCATTTTCGTCTAATTCGATGGTCGACGGATACCTAATTTGCACCCCATATGGCGATAATTCCACGCAGGAGTTCACGAATTGTTCAAAACGATTGTCCAGCTCTTCACAATGCTCACAAAGTTGAAGGAGATCGTGCGTTTTTTCCGGGAAAACTCCATGTGCTGTTAGAAACCCCTTCAGCATTTTTTCAGCAGATTGTTGGCAATGATAACAGACAATCTCGATAGGTGCGGGATCCATGTTGAGCAGATACTCGGCGGATTTCAAATCCTGCTCAGCTTTTTTCAACCACTCTTCAACCAAAGTTTTGTCGTTCATACAACAGAACCCCTTCTTTTGCTATTTTTCTTTCGAGTGAAACAAGCGATGTCCTTTCGTTGAACTGACAATCATGATAGACCAAAAGGTCAATCGGCGTCGTCAGCACCTTGTATAATGCGCGTCTTATCATTCTCACCGCATCAACCGGTCGCATACTGTTGTCAGGCAGCACGACGCAAATGTCGTAATCACTACATTTGTCTGGAGTCCCGTAGGCATAAGAGCCGAACAAAAATATCCTGCTCGGGTGAACAATATCGCATATGATTCCGCATAAGGTATTGAGTTCGTTCGTCGTTTGTACGTCCACCCGTTCGTGCTCTCCTTTCCAGGTATCTTTCCAAGGTTTTGTGCCACATCTTTGCGTTGTCTGGTAGAACAGACAAACCTCATCATCATTATACCGCAAACAGAAACAAAGTCAATAGAAAGTGACAAAGGATATTGACGAAGGTCGGATTTTCGGATAGAATGAAAGCAGAAAAAGAGAACGGCGAACGCTTCGCCGGAAAACAATCAGAAAAAGGAGACTTCATATGGATTTTCAGGCATTTTTCACCGATCTGGCGTCCAATGCGACGAAATACGCCATCCGGCTGGTCATCGCTCTGGCCGTCATTCTGATCGGCTTTAAACTGGTCAACGTCGTCATGAAAAAGGTGAGGAAGGGAAAGGGATTCTCCAAAATGGATCCGACCGCCGCTTCCTTCATCGCCTCCTTTGTTTCCATCGGGTTGAAACTCGTGCTCACCGTGACGGCAATCGCGATCATGGGTATTCCGATGGCTTCCATCGTCGCCGTGCTCGGCACATGCGGCGTCGCGATCGGACTTGCGCTCCAGGGCTCGCTCTCGAACTTTGCCGGCGGAATCATGCTGCTCATCTTCCGTCCGTTCAAGGTCGGCGACTATGTCGAGACGCAGGGCGTTCAGGGAACCGTGAAGAGCATCACCGCCTTCTATACGAACCTGACGACCGTGGACAACAGGGAAGTGACGCTCCCGAACGGCACGCTGATGAACGCGACCGTTACGAACTACACCGCGAACGACCAGCGCAGAGTGGATCTGACCTTCAGCATCTCCTACGACTCGGACATCGACCGGGCGAAGGAAGTCCTGAGTTCCATCGCCGACGCGCATCCGCTCGCGCTCAAGGATCCATCTCCCGCGGTGCTCGTCAGCGAGCAGGGAAAGAGCGGCATCGTGCTCACGCTCCGCGTGTGGTGCACGACCGGCGACTACTGGACACTGCGTTTCGACCTGATCGAAACGGTCAAGAAAGCATTTGACCGGACGGGGATCGCCATTCCCTACGATCAGCTGGACGTTCACATCAAAGAGGACAAATAACGCATGGAAAACCGGAAGGACGGGGAAACCGGCCGCGTCTACCGGCCGGTCGGCGTGATCAGGACCGACTTTCCGACGAAATTCGGCATCCCGCGCCAGAGCGGGCTGCTTGAGAACGCCCTGTCGGAGGTCGAACTGTTCCCGGATTACGCGTCTCCGGACGTTTTCAGAAGTCTGGACGGCTTTTCGCACGTCTGGCTGCTCTGGGATTTTTCCGAAGTCCCGGACGGGAAATGGCAGCCGACCGTCCGCCCGCCGCGGCTGGGCGGGAATACGCACGTCGGCGTGTTCGCCTCCCGTTCGCCCTACCGCCCGAACCCCATCGGCCTGTCCTGCGTCCGGCTGGTGAAGATCCTTCCGGAAGAAGGCAAACTGATCGTCGCGGGCGCGGACATGATGTCCGGCACGCCGGTCCTGGACATCAAGCCGTATGTCCCGTATACGGACTGCATCCCCGGCGCGAAGGGCGGCTTCGCCGAGGAAAAGAAGGAAAACCGCATGCGGGTCGAGGCGGACCCGGAACTGCTGAAACGTCTCCCGGACGAAAAAAGGACGACCCTTCTGAAGATCCTCGAGGAGGACCCGCGGCCGGCGTATCACGACGACCCGGACAGAGTCTACGGATTTCCTTATGCCGGAATGGAGGTCAGGTTCCGCGCGGACGACAGGTCCGGCACCGTGTTCCTGACCGGGCTGACCGACATGAAAACGGACGGCTGAACAAGTAAAAAAAAGAAGGAC
>CACZRJ010000064.1 GCA_902783535.1 uncultured Ruminococcus sp.
TTCAAAAATGCGACCGACTGCTCCAGTGTACGGGTCTCATTTTTCAGCATGGAACCGTCCGGACCGGAAATGATGTTGAGACGGATGTTTCTCTTCCCGATGAGCGGCGCCATATCCTCAAGGTAAGCAGGTATGTCCGCCGTCTCCCGATAGGAAAAACAGGAGCCGCCCGCGGACATTTCCGGTATGAAAGACTGCTTGAACAGGTGCGCGTGCGCGTCAAACAGCCTGTCCGGAAGAAAATCGTCTAAGATCTTCGCCGCTTCCCGGTCATATTTCGTGTATTGATTGTCTTTGATCATAGTGTCGGTATCCTGCTTCGGTGTTGAGGTTTAGTGCTTTATTGAACTCTTTATTGAACTCTTATTTGCAGCATCCTTAATATTCTTTTTTTAGTCAATTGGGTTCTGTGAAGCCGGCTGATGCAGATATGGATGCTTGTTCCGCTCTCTCGTATCTGTACTTTGAATCGACAGGAAGCCGGTTTGTGCAGATATGGATGCTCACTCTTATCTTTCGTATCTGTACCTTGAATCGACAAGAAGCCGGCTTGTGCAGATATGGATGCTTGATCTAAGCCCCCATATCTGCAGCCCTGCCGTTTTTATACGTCATTTAACATAATCGTTTCTTCCTTATCACTGCCAGGAAGACCAGAGTCCGTCCAAAAGAGTCGCTGGTCTCAGTCCACCAATCGTTTGAATCCGGACTGGCAGACCGGTCCGCCGATCGCTTCGAGAACGGTTTCCTTACCGCCCTTCTTCAGGATCTCCGCGATCTCACCGAAGACTTTATCGACTGCTGCCCGGTGAAGATCCAGGATCCTGTCGGTGTGGGCATAGGTCGGGTAGATCGCGTTGTTGCCGAGGAACCCCTCTTTGAGCATGAGGACGGTATATAGCGTTTTAAGTTCCAGCGGCATCTCCGGGAAGGCGAAGATCGCCAGACACGGCACATCCTCGATGCAGCTGATCGTTACGCCATGCCGCTCCGCCGCGTCTTTCCAGTCTTTAAGGACCGTTCTGCCGACTTCCGCGACATACTCCCATACCCGGACGCGTTCCATCTTGTTGATCGCGGCAAGCGCGGCCGTCGGTCCGACGCCCTCGGTCCAGTATGTGCTGCTGATAAACGAAGTCTGCGCCGCTTCCATTACGTCCCGCGTGCCGATGACCGCGCCGATCGGATGGCCGTTGCCGAGCACTTTGGCAAATGTCGCAAGATCAGGATTTACCCCAAGCGCAAGATGTGAGCCGCCGAAGCAGTATCGCCATCCGATCGTGATCTCATCGTAAATGAGGAGCCCGCCGATCCGGTGAACTTCATCCCGGATATGCGTAAGAAATGCTTTTTCCGGCGTGCTGTGCCGGATCGGTTCCATAATGACGCAGGCGATCTTTTCGCCGTATTCACGGATCAGGGCATCGAATGCTTCGGTATCGCCGTACCGGAACGTCAGCGATGTCCCGGTCAGTTCCTTCGGAACGCCGGCCGGCGCAAGCCCCGGAAGCAGCAGGTCATCGAGCGCTTTATCATTTGACAGATTCGCGGCAAGATACCAGTCCGGCCATCCGTGGTATCCGCAGATAAGAACGATGTCTCTCCCGGTCGCCGCTCTCGCGATCCTTGTCGCGATCGCGCACGTCTCTCCGCCGGTCCTTGCATACCGGACACAGTCCGCCCACGGATGGATCTCGAGCAGCCGGTCCGCGAGCATGACTTCCTCCGGCGAATTCAGCGTGCTCATCGATCCGTTCTGCACCCGTTCCACGACGGCCTGCGTCACATCGGGATCCGCGTACCCCAGAAGGCAGGAGCCGATCCCGTTCGTTGTCATATCATAATAGTGATTTCCGTCAAGATCCCAGACTTCGCAGCCTTTTGCCTTTGCCGCGTACGCCGGCCACTGTCCCGGCGCGAACTGTTCTGGACGTTTCGAAAGGAGCTGGACGCCGCCCGGGATGATATGTCTTGCATGGTTGTATAATTCCTGAGTTTTTGTGACCATATTCAAACTCCCTGGGAGCCTGCCGCACAGGTGTCCCCGAACGCATGGGAAGCCCGCTGTTCGGGCTTCCTGTTTGCACTGCATTGAACCATAACATCGGCGTCAGTACCCGCTCATCCGTATCGTAAAATGCTTCGTGCAGCTCCTGCATCTGCGCATCCGAAAGCTGCGGAAGGGAGCGGATGAGCGCTGCGTTCTGACGGACCTGCTCCGCCCTTTCGCTGCCGAGGACGAGCGAATCGATCCCGGGCAGGGAGAGTACGAAAGCCATGGCAAGCTGCGCGGGAAGCAGTTCGTATTTTTTGCACAGACCGTCGAACTTCCGGATGGTGTCTTTTGCGAACTCCATTCTCGGATCCATGGTTTCCGGCTTCTGGAACACAAGTCCCTGCATATAGACGCTCCGGACGAAAATGAGCATGCCCGCTTTCGCGAGCGCATCGATGCCGCCGTTATCGATCTGCCGCCAGTCAAAGACATTGACCGGCACCTGCACGGCGTCCGTACCGGAGGCCGCGATCGCACGGTAATCATGGAACGGATACGCGGAGATCCCGGACAGACGGATCATTCCTTCATTTTTCAATTCTTCGAACGCCGCCGCCATCGCATCCGGATCTTTGCTGTAATCGTCGCAGCTGTGCAGCATAAGGAGCGGAA
>CACZRJ010000065.1 GCA_902783535.1 uncultured Ruminococcus sp.
CGGCCGTCAGGTCGACCGGATCCTGATCCGGAACGGAGAAGCGGAAGGCGTTCTGAAGATCGCCGTCGCGCTCGCGAAAGAGCGCGGCATTCCTGTGATCGGCACGGATAACAGAAAGCTAGACGCTCTCTCGGGCGGCGGAGCGCACCAAGGCCTGATCGCTTATGCTTCCGAAACCGACTATCTTTCCGTTGAAGAGCTTTTCCAGAAAACGACCGACGCGGGGGAGACGCCTTTTTATGTCATTTGCGACGACATCAACGATCCGCACAACCTCGGCGCGATCATTCGCTCGGCGGAATGCGCCGGCGTGAACGGCGTCATCATTCCGAAACGTCATTCCGTCGGGATCACGTCGACCGTCGCGAAGTCCAGCGCGGGCGCCGTCTTCCATATGCCGATCGCACGCGTCCCGAATCTCGTTTCAGCAGTCAAGTATCTGAAGGAAAACGGCGTATGGATCTGGGCTCTGGAAGCCGGGGGGGACCCGTATTACAGTCAGGATTTCCGCGGCAAAACGGCGCTTGTGCTCGGCAGCGAGGGCGAGGGCGTTTCGCGTCTGCTGAAAGAGGAATGCGACTATATTTCGGGCATCCCGATGTTCGGCACCATCAATTCACTGAACGTATCGAACGCGGCTGCGATCGTCCTCTTCGAGGCGGCGCGGCAGCGTCACGCGCAATAAAAAAAGATCGGAAAGGAGCAGGCACAGTCAATGGCGAATGGTTCAAAACATTCCGGCAAGAGAAGCCCGGACAACAATATTGACATCTCCGATCTTTTGATGGAAGCCGATTCCGAGAACGAGCGTGATATCGCAAAAGGAGACGAAAGGCAGCGGACGAAGGAACTGGAGAAGACGCTGATCGCCGAATCGTTCTCTTCCGGTCCGAAGGAAGACGAAGAAAATCAGGATAAGAAAGACGACGCGGAAACGAAACGGCGTTTCGACGCGGAAACGATCGAACTGATCGACAAATACAGCACCAAAGAGATCAAGGACAAGAAAAGCGATACGCAGGAGCTCAGAGAAGCGCTCGCGCGCAAGCTCGAAGACGAGAAACTTCGCGGGTATCTGACCGCGGACATCGATACCCAGGCGAAAAAGGCGGACGATCTCCGCACCAAGATCCTCGGCTCCGGATTCCCGGAAGACAGTCCCGACAGGGACGACGGAGAACTGAGGGCAAGCGGCGGAAAAGAACGCGAAAACATTTTGAGAGATGTTTCCGCACGGTTCACGGAAGAGGAAGTCGAACAGCAGGAATTCGAGCAGGCCGAAATGTTTCCGCTAGGGGACACGATGACCATACGGAACCGGGAAAACGAATACCAGTATGCCGATTACGACCGCGACTATCAGGATCTCGGCAGCAGGGTCGTCGCCGGAGGCATTCCCGAATCCGAAAGAGACGACGGTCAGGTCTCCTTCCTTTCTGATGAAACTGATGTCGCGCCGATCGGCGGAGAAGCTGATCCCACGGACACGAATCTCGGGCTCGCATTCGACATGATGGAGGATGGAAGCTACCGCCTCGATCCCGCCCGCGAGAAGCAGATCCTCCAATCGAGGAAGAAAAAGAGAAGGAAGAAAGAACTTTACTTCGAATATACAAGCAAAACGCAAAATCCCGAAATGAACGGGAAGCTGCGCGCCGCCAAACGGCACAGCGTGATCCGTCTGCTGCTGACGATCTTTTTGACCGCGGTCCTCTGCCTGATGGAATTCGGGCCGCTGTTCGGATTTCTTCTGAAAACGGGAGACGTCAATACCGGCGCGCGGATATATATCCTGGCGGACTTGCAGTTGGTCTTCCTTTGCGCTTTGGTCATACTTCCGTCCATCGTCAAAGGACTGAAAGGCATCGCTTCGTTCCGCATGAATGCGGAAAGCGTGCTCGTCTTCGGGCTGTTTTTCGATATGCTGTACACCGCGATCAGCGTGATCCGCGGGCCGGAGATCGACCGCCTCGGCCTTTACGGAGCCGTGCTCTGCTACGGGTGCGTCTGCTCCGCCGCGTCGACGCTTCTGTCCGACATCAGAAACGAGCGCGTCTTCCGCGTCATTAGCACGGAACGGCTGAAATATGTCGCCGAACGTTTGAAGCCGACCGCGAAGGAATCGGACGAGTTCGGGCGATATCTGGATGAGACCAGCGAAATGTATACGGTCAAAAAGGCCGGATTCATCGACGGCTTTGTCGGGCGGACGGTCAAGCGTCCGAGAAGCGACGATATGTTCCATGTCATCCTTCCGCTAATCCTGTTCGGAGGGTTTGCGATCTTCGCCGCGCTTCTGGTCATGAAGCGGCCGCTGTCGGAGGCGCTCCGCGCGTTTTACGCGATGATCGTCACGGCGGTTCCGTCGGTCTCTTTCTTCATCATTTCGCTCCCGATGTTCATTGCGAACGGACGCGCGAAAAAATATTCCGCTGCATTCGTCGGGAACGCGATCGCGGAAGAGTATGAGTACGCCAGAGTCCTTTCGTTCGCCGACACCGAGGTCTTCCCCTCCAATCTTGTCAGCATCGCGGGGATCAAGACCTACAACGACTACAGGATCGACAAGATCATTCCGGAACTGGCAAAATGTTTCTCGTTCCTCGGCGGACCGCTCAAGAAGGTGACGGAGCGGATGGTCGACGGACCGGTCGAAAAATATGAATCTGCGCGCGTGATCGAGAATACGCACGACGGCATCTGCGTTGCCATGGACGGACGGCTGGTCTTCCTCGGGAAGCGCTCATTCCTCCTTCGGTATCATTTCGAGGCGCCGACGGACCCCGGTGACGACGCTTTCGAGAAGAAGTCCGGGTCGGTCATGTTCGTCGGCATCGACAAGCACCTCGCCGCCAAGGTTCAGGTGCGCTACGGCATCAATCCGAGATTCGAGACGCTTCTGCGCGAACTGTACCGGGCAGGGCTCTGCCTCGGCGTCAAGACGATGGATCCGAACATTACGAACGATCTGATCACAAGATCCGTGAAATTCAAAAAGTGCCCCGTATCCGTCCTGAAGCAGACCAACCCGAAAGACATTTCGGGAGAAAGCCCGAGCGCGTCTTCCGGCATCGTATGCAACTCGTCGCTCCATAACTTCCTGCGCATGTTCGCTCTGAGCGACAAGCTCCGCCACGTCGGAAGGTCCAATCAGATCGTCGCACTGGTTTCGGTCGTGCTCTCTTTCCTGACCATCGCCTTCCTGGCGATCACGGGGGATCTGCAGGCGTTCGGCGTTCTGCAGGCCGTGATTTTCCAGGTCTGCTGGCAGATCCCGGTTTGGGCTCTGTCCTTCGCGATGATCCGCTGACCGGAAAAGAACATAAAGTAAGGAAAGAAAAACGATTTTTCTATTGCATATCCGCGGATTTTCCTGTATAATATATTGTTGGAATAACATCTAAGGTTTCTTGCGAAGCGACGGAACCCGGAGGAAAGGAACCAATATGCTGAATCACAAGATGATTTTGAAATGTGCGACAGCCGTCCTGCTTGTGGCGGTGTTTGCCGTTGCGGTCCTGCTTTCGTCGTGCGTCCCCAACGGAACGCCCGATGACGCGATTTTCGAAAAACTGATCAATATCAGCAGAGAGGAATCCACTGTGGAGAATGACGACGTCGTTGCGTCCGGCGACTATCTCACCATTGCCGAAGTCGTCAGCATCACGCCGATGAATGTTGCTGTTTACGGCACGCTGACGGATAAGGCTGTCGAAGCCGGCGTCGATTCCGTCCGGATTTCCGGAGGCGTAAACTACAGCGTGACGCAGAAATGCATCGGCGACTATTTCGTGATTTCCGTTCATCTGCAGAATCCGTCCCGGTCCACGTTTTCCGCCACGGCGATGAAAGGGGAAGATGAGATCGGCGAAATGCTTCCGTTCTCCATTCCCTACGACTCGACCGCTGAGGACCGCCTGGACGGCAAGAGCGTTTCCGTCGGACGCGATTCCAGACTGTACTTCTCCTCTTATCTGGACGACTATCTCGGCAAAGAACTTTACACGGCGTCTCAGGTCAAAGCCATCAAGGCGACCGTCATCAGCCGCTACCAGGCATATGAAACCCGCGCGGACGGCTCCGAGTTCGGCCTCATTTATGTTTTCATTCCCGACGTGACAACGGTGTATCCGGAGATCTTCACCCAGGAAGACGCCGAAAAGAAGAGCGAATCTCTCCTGACCCGTTACGAGCAGGTGGTCAATGCCGTCAGCTCGACCAAAGCGTTCGTCGTCGACTATGCCGACATCGTGAAGGAAGGCCTGGATAAGGGAGACCCGATCAGCAAATATTACCGTCTGACGGACAGCCATATCACGGAATACGGCTCGCTTCTGATCTACGAGAAAATCATGCAGTTCGTCGCGGAGAAGGACCTTGACGTCATTCCTCACACAATCGACGAATTCGTTCCGAAGACCGTGCACGCACAGGGCGGCGACTATGTACGCCTCCGCGGTCTGGACCCGATGACCATCAGCGAAGAGATCACGATCTACGAGCCAAAATTCGAGCAGCAGGCGGGTGCGGCCAAGCTTCGCATGTACAATGATCCGGACAACGGCGACTATACACTGTTCACGACCATCGACTCCACCGACATTTATACCGGCGGCGCGGAACGCAGCCTCGTGACGACCGACCGGACGCCTCTGCCGAACGTGCTGATCTACCGTGACGAGAACGGCATCCTTCTTTCCAAGATGATCGCCGAGAGCATGGATCAGACGCTGCTCGCGAGATGCGGCGACTACTTCATCAGCATGACGGATGCGAACACCTACCGCGACAAGGTGGAAGGAAAAGCGGCGACCGACTTCATCATGGTCTTCGTCTCCGAGTCCAGCATCCCGACCGCGTTCGCAAGCGAATAATCCGACAGCCGAATCAAAAGCCGTCCGCCTGGAAGCGGACGGTTTTCTTTCGCGAAAAAAAGGACGGACGCCCGGTGCTATCGGCCGGGCGACCGTGCTGCGTTGTGCGGTTCAGGATTGACCGTTCTTTTTTCTCCGGATCAGGAATCTGGCAAGCATGCAGACGCCGTAGATCAGAAGGTAAAGGATCGAAAAGGCGAAATAGCCGAGAACCAGTTCCTGCATGCTCAGGGAGGAGCCGTGCGTCAGTGAGAACAGGATCAGAATGACGGAAACGAAGATGATCAGAATGTGGATCAGCCGTTTGGCGGCGGACGGGAGTCCCTTTGCGCGGAAAATCAGGAACGAGACTCCGAAAAGGACGGAGGCCAAAAGAAGGATCCCGAATTTCCCGAGCAGGTCTGCAGCGGCAGGGGAACTGATCGGCATGTCCCGTCTGGTCCGCATGGTCAGGATCAGCAGTTCGAGGAAGCTGCCGACGGCATAGAACGCAAGTCCGCGGACCGCCGTGAGCAGCCACAGACGGCCGCGGTCGGGTGAGCGGTCAGCCATCTCCTTATTCTCCGGCGATGAATTCGCGCACCGCGGGGGAGAGCAGCTGCGGATCGATCGAAGCGGTCACGGTGCAGTCGATGTTGTTTTTGGTCATGATGGCGTTGATGCGAAGCAGGAACTCCTCGAGGTCGTCGACCTTGCTGTTGCAGAGCTTGTAAGCGCCGTCAATGAAGATTTCCGTGATATCGTAATTGGCAGAAAGGATCCCGCAGATAAAACCGTATAGCGCTTTTCCGCCCGCGATCCCGTATTCTTCGGTATCGACGAGGCGAACGCGGTAATTGACGTCGAACGTCAGGCCCTTGCCTTTTTCAACGAAGACGACTTCTCCGTCGGAATGCTCGCACACGCGGTTGACTTCCTCGACGAGCGCTTTTGTTTTTCCGGTACCCTTGACTCCTGCCAACAGTTTCATGATCACTTTTCCTCCAGTTTATCAGATGTTTTTGATTTGCTCTTCCAGAGCTTCTTTTTCACGCTCGTATCCCGGCTTGCCGAGCAGAGCGAACATGTTTTTCTTGTATGCTTCCACGCCCGGCTGATCGAAGGGATTGACGCCGAGCATATATCCCGACGCGGCGCACGCGAGTTCGAAGAAATAGATCATTTCTCCGAGCGTTTCCGCGTCCTTCCGCCCGTATTTGACGAGCAGCGTGTCGGTTCCGCCCTGCTCATGCGCGAGCAGCGTTCCGAGCATGGCCTGCCTGTTGACGTCGTACATATGTCTTCCCGCCAGGTAGTTCAGCCCGTCCGTATTGGCCTCCTCGCCGGGAACGCAAACGTCCGAGTCGGGGGACTCTGCACGCTCGCAGACGGTCTCAAAGAGGATCGGCGAGCCGTCCTGCATGAACTGACCGAGCGAATGCAGATCTGACGAGTAAACGACGGAAGCGGGGAAGAGTCCTTTCTTGTCCTTTCCTTCGCTTTCGCCGAACAGCTGCTTGAACCATTCTCCCATGAAACGGAAGGACGGGTCGTAGCTTGCGAGGACTTCCACGCGGTATCCTTTGGA
>CACZRJ010000066.1 GCA_902783535.1 uncultured Ruminococcus sp.
AGTGATGTTGCTATCTCCGGCCCGGGTGGGCAGGTTCACGAACGCGTTGTTGTTGTACGGTGCGAGCGCGGTCAGCGCGACGGTCAGCGGCTGATCCTGTCTGTCGAGAACGGGCACCGGATCGGCCCCGCCCGCCGACTGATACAGACCCACGATCACGCGTTCGACCTCGTTCGGCCAGTTGCTATCCTGCCACGTTTTGATGACGGGAATGTTCGTCGTCGCCTTCTGGTTGTCCAGCGACAGGTTCTCGAAAGACTCGGTCAGGTTGACCGCGGTTTTGCCTTCGGGCAGGTCCGCGAGGATCACGGGGATCAAATAAATGTCGTTGCAGAAATAGAAGTAGATGCGTTCCGGCGTCAGCGGAAGCAGATAGCCTTCCGGAGGCGTCGTCTCTTCGATGTAGTAAAGCGTCTCGGAGCGGAAGTCGTTTCCGCCGGCGACGACGAGCATGCCGTTCGCGTCCGTGGTATAGGTCTTCACATTCACGTCTCCGACGGCTTCGCGGACGGTAAATACGGCGCCGGGCAGCTTTTCGCCGGTCTGCTTGTCCATCTTGGTTATGGTGAGTTTCGGCTCCTCATAGAGGTTGTCGAAGACCACGCTGACGCCGTGCGACTTCTCGTCCGCCGTGATCGTGAATTCCTGCGGTTCGGTGTAAGGATCGGACGCGCCCGTGCCCACCATGCAGTAGTAGGTGGTGACGAGCCGGATGGTCTCCGGAACGTTCCAGGGACGTTCCTTCTCCTGGATGACGCGGTAATTCGCGCCGATTTCGAGATCTTCGGCAAAGGTGATGGTTCCCCACTGCGATTCGGAATTGGCGTGGCGTTCCACTTCCTCCCACTCGCCGAAGGCGGAACTGGAAGGATCGCTGTTGAGTTTCTGCAGCACGGCCTCCACCGCGTTCTGCTGGGCGGAAGTCAGTTCGTAGTTTCCGGAGAACCGGATGCTCACCCGCAGATCCTTCGTGGCCGGATACAGACGGACCTTCATGGTGTCGCCGTTGAAATAGGTATACACGCCGCCGGAGCTGTAGGACGCGTCCGACGTGAGCATGAAACTGTAGAGGGTGTTGTCCTTCTGCCAGCCTTCCGGCGCCTGGATCATTTCCAGATAGTAGGCCGTGTTCTTCTCGATGACGACGTCGCCGTCCTCTTCGTGAAGTTCGATGTCAGCGTATCCGTTCGCGCCAGTCGTAAAGGTGACCGGCTCGCCCTTGTTGCTTCCGAGCCGGTATTCCATCGGCCGCTTGTTCTCGTCCAGAAGGATGAATCTGGCGCCGCCGATCCCCGTTTGCATCTGCTTTTCGCCGTAGACGTACAGTCTGAGCATGTAATTGACGTCGAACCCGGCGACTTCGGAGGCGCTGGGATAGACGACGTGCGTCTCGGTCGCCGTCGCCGTGGCGATGACGGTTCCCGCGCTGTTCTTCAGAACCGCGGTCCCCTGGAAAGTCGTATTGACGCCGGCCTGTCCGAGGACGCGGGTGCGGTATGTGATCGTCAGGGGCGTGCTGTCCGGGATCACGAACGTTCCAGTGCTTCCGCTGTAGTCGTAGCTGACGGAGCTGCTGTCCATCTGGATGCTCTTGTAGTCGATCGACTGGGACGCGTGACCGGTAACGCCGTCATGGAACGTATCCGCGAGCGTGAGCGGCTGCCCGCCGTTCAGAGGGTAGGCGTCGGGATTGACGTTGACCTCCCAGTACGCCCAGTTCCCTTCCAGGGAAAGCATCCTGCGGGTCAGCGCGGTATAGGCGCGGGTTGTCCGGACCTTGAACGTGTCGTCGCTCTCCTCGTTCAGCGGGTTGGGCGCGTCGGAGTCATCCCTGTTGACAAGAGACGCAGAGTTTTCTACCGACAGCTCTTCGTTTTCATAACCCGTCCACGTTACGCGGGCGGTATAAGTCAGGGTGATCTTGTCTCCGTCGTACATGTGCCCGACGGTCAGCGGGAATGAAGCGAATCCGGTTTCGGCGTCCGTCACGGACGTATTGTTCACAAGGCTTTCGGGCGCGCCGTCCGGCAGGACGAATCCTTCTTTATGCTCGTGGCGGAAAGTGCCGGCGTCGAAAGCGAGACCGGATTCGGCGTCCGCCGTTCCGTCGGTGATCTTCACCGCGTATTCTTTGTACTCGACGACGGGATTTCCCTCGCCGTCCGTCGCGACGCGGGAGAAGTCCATGTCGCCCTGCGCCTCGACCACCATCGTATATGTGACGGTGCCGTTTGCCGCGTCGTACGGTCCGGCGGACAGAGATGCGATGCGCGGGTTGTGATCCGTTTCCTGTCCGCTGTACGCGCACAGGACGAAAACGGAAAACGAATCCGTGACGAAATCGATCACGTTCCCGTGAAGGCCGGCGTTGATCCTGCTGCTTCCGCCGTCCGGTGCTCCGTCGAAATGGACGACTTTGAAATTGTTGTAGCCGGCAAGGTCCTCGTTTGGCAGCTGCAGGTGGATCACAGCGGAGGCGGAAGGCTGGTATTTTTCTCCCGTTTCCGTGTTCCGGAGCGAAATATCAAAAACTCTCGCGAGCATCTCGCCGGCGTCCATGCCGAGTTTGCCGGCGCTTGACGCGACATACGAATCGTAGTTTTCGTCGTTCTGCCCGAGTTCGGCAACGACGAGAGAAACGTTCTGCGGCACGGAAAGGTCGTCCTCGTTGTCGACCGAGACGACATAATCGTCTTCGGAGACCAAGAGTCTAATCACCTTCGGGTAAGCGACAACGGCGAAATCGAAAAACGCGTCCGCAAGGAATTCCACGGAGTCTCCGCTCAGGGATCCGTTCAGCACGGCGGGCGTTTCTCCGCATCTGACTGCTCTCAGGATATAGTCTTTGCCTGCGGGAAGGTCAAGGAACCGTACGGCGATCCTGAAGTCGCCTTGCGGCTGACACTCCTCTTTCGTTTGGGCGTCTTTCATCGAAATAGAGAAGGCTTTCACGTCCGTGAACAGATCGGACGGCTTCCCGGTCGCCTCCGCGCACTGCGAAACGATCGTCCCGTGCTGTCCGCTCCCCCTGTCGACTTCCGTCACCTCGAGCAAAGCGTCCTCCGGGATCCCGGAGATCTCGTCGAAGGTGACGCTGACCTGATATGTCGACCCGTCGGTCGCGGTCAGAGTCTGCGTATACTCCGCCGTTTCCCCGCTGACGACAGAATGGAACGAGGGAAAAACCCCTCCCCAGCTGCCGAGCAGGAACGCCGCAGCGCTCAGGATGGAAATCAGTTTTCGTGTGATTGTCTTTGCCATGGAAAAACCTTCTTTTCTGTTTTTGCCGGACGTTCGCCGGCTTCAGGAGCAGTCGGAAGACCTCGCAAAGAGGAGATCGCTCCGCGTTGATCCCGGAATCAATGGGTTGATCAGTATCTGTCTTTCGAGCGAGCGTGAAGAATACCATGCCGGAGCATGCCTAAAAAGCATCAGATGATTTCCGCATTTGCGGTTAACTCCGCAAACTGCTTTCATTCTGTTGCATGTGCCCTTAAAACGCAGAACCGCCGGGAGGCGTGACTGCTTCCCGGCATTTCTATGCTGCATATTCACTTTTTCGGTCATGCGAAGAGCGTCTCCGTCACGGCCAAAATAAATATATAGCACTTTCTGCCGGGAT
>CACZRJ010000067.1 GCA_902783535.1 uncultured Ruminococcus sp.
CCATACCATATTAGGAAAGGAACATAAACTAAAAGCGCAAAAGTGGGAGGATAAACGGCATCTTTATGAAAAAGCAATACAAAAAAGAACAGCAGAAAAAAGAACGTACCACTTAATGATGTAATCAACAACCTGTATTTTAAAAACAATCTTGTGTATTTTTCCATTTTTACCACTCCATTAATGCTTCTGCTTCAACACATTTTGAAACAACAGCATGCACCTGCAACTTTCATTACCGACACAAGGTCATGGTTTTGATTCTGTTCTCCTGTTGTTCTTTCGTATCAATCAGGGTATTCCCTTTTGCCTCAGAACAAGGGTGAAAAGGATAAATTGGAGTGAATCGGTATAACTAATCAGGATAAACTTTTTTGCCTAAAACAACACGTTTTCAGGATAAATCACTTTGCCCTATAACATCAGTTTTTTGGGACGTAAAGCGCACGCGTCGCGTTCAGCACGGCAAGAACGAGGACTCCGACGTCGGCGAATGCCGCCAGCGGCATCGCATATGCACTCAGCGCTGAGCCCGCATTGACCGTCAGGATGACTTCCAGAACGAGAACCGCAAGTTTGACGATCAGTGAGAAAACGACATTCTCCCAGACGATCCGCATTGTCTTTTTCGCGGTGCGGACCGCAAGAGCGACTTTCGACGGCTTGTCGTCCATCAGAACCACATCCGCCGCTTCGATGGCGGCGTCAGACCCGAGCGCGCCCATGGCGATTCCGAGATCGGCCCTCGAAAGGACCGGCGCATCGTTGATTCCGTCGCCGACAAACGCGAGCGCACGATTTTCCGGTTTTTCCAGAAGCTGTTCGACGATCGTGACCTTGTTCTCCGGCATCAAACCGCAATAGCACTCGTCCATCCCGAGGATACCGGCAAAATGCTCGCCTGCGGCAGCCTGATCGCCGGTCAGCATCACTGTCTTGCGCGGTTTCAGCCGGCGGATCGCCTCGATCGCATCGTCTTTCAGCTCATCTTCGATTTCAACATGTCCCGCATAACTGCCGTCCACCGCGACATGAATGACGGTCCCGGTGTGTTCGCTGCACGAATGCCATGAGATCTTGTTGATATCCATCCATATGCCGCTTCCGACGAGGATCGGTTTTTCTCCGACCTTCGCGCGGATCCCGTATCCGGGGATCTCCTCCACTTCGCTCACGAGCGTGCAGTCGATTTCCTTCTTGTAAGCCATTTTCAAGGACATCGAAATCGGATGGTCGGAATAACTTTCCGCCGCAGCCGCATAATAGAGGAGCTGCTGCTCCGTCAGCATGTCCGGGTGAACCACCGTGACATGGAATTTTCCCTTGGTCAGCGTCCCCGTCTTGTCGAAAGCGACCGTCCTGACTTTGGAAAGAACTTCAAGCCAGTTGGAGCCCTTGATCAGGATGCCCCGCCTTGCAGCGCCGCCGATTCCTCCGAAGAATGTCAGCGGAACGGAAATGACCAGCGCACAGGGACATGACACGACGAGGCAGGTCAGCGCGAGCTTGATCCACTGTTTCCAGTCCTGGCCGAAAAGAAGCGGAGGAATGACGCCCAGCAGCAGTGCGGAAATCACCACGACAGGCGTATAATATTTCGCAAATCTGGTAATGAAATTTTCGCTTTTCGCTTTGGCCGACGATGCGTTCTCGACGAGATCAAGGATCTTGGAAACAGTGGATTCGGCGTAAGGCTTTGTCACTTCGACCTTCAGCAGACCGCTCATATTGATGCATCCGCTGATAACGTCCGCGCCCTCTCCGACGAATCTCGGCAAAGACTCGCCCGTCAGGGCGGCCGTATCCAGATCCGAGTGGCCTTCGCGCACGATTCCGTCGAGCGGGACCTTTTCCCCGGGCTTGACAAGAATCATGTCGCCGACGCTGACTTCATCCGGAGACACCTGTTCCGTCGTCCCGTCACGGACAACGTTCGCGTAATCCGGGCGGATATTCATCAGATTGGAAACGGATTTCCGGCTTCTTCCGACCGCGATGCCCTGCAGAAGTTCCCCGATCTGATACAGGATCATGACCATGCACGCTTCCGGGTATTCTCCGTCGCCGAACACGACCGCCATGACAAATACGCCGACCGTGGCGATGGACATCAGGAAGTTCTCGTCGAACACCTGCCCGTGTCCGATGTTGCGGATCGCCTTCCACAAAACGCTGTAGCCGACGATCAGGTAAGGAACGAGAAAAAGCGGAAATGCAACAAACCAGGGCCATTCTTCAACGTACCCGAGCTTGTCCAGAATGAACAGCGGAATAAACAGCGCCGTTGCCGCAATGATGCGGATCAGCAGTTTTTTTTGTTTTTTTGTCATAGGATTGTATTCCTTCAGCGGGTCCTCACTTCAGAAGAATCACACAGTCGGGTTCGACTTTCTTACAGACCTTGACGACCTGCTTCAGAATCGAGTCAAATCTGCCGTCGTCAACGTCAAGGACCAGTTTTTGCGCGACGTAGCTGACCGTCGCATCGTTCACGCCGTCAATTTTTTTGATGGCTTCCTCCATTTTCGCCGCGCAATTCGCGCAGTCGAGATCTTCCAGTTCAAATGTTTTCTTCATCGTTATGTCTCCTTTCGTTTTGATCTGATTCCTGATCCACGGACTGGTCGGCGACGGGGGCTTCGATGTCTTCCGTCCCCGCGCAGTCCGGGCATGATTCGCTTTCGTCCTTCTCCTGCGTTTTTCCTTCGCCGGTTTCATTGAAAAACTTATCGTTTTCTTCCCTGCGGATCCGCTCGCGCTCTTTTCGGGTCAGGATGTTGAAATCCGATTCCTCGTAATAGGATTCCCGGAAGAACCTGTACGTCGCCTTTTCTTTTTTCCTGAACTTGAAAAGGATCAGGTAAAGAATGAACAGGAGCAGGCCGGCGGCCGAGACGGCCGCACCCGTCAGGATGCCGTTCGTCCGGTAGCTGAACTCCACTTCGCTCGCCCCCGCGGGAACTTCGACCGCCATCATGCCGGCGTCGACAACGAGGACCTTTGCGTCCTGCCCGTTGACTTTCGCCGTCCAGCCGCCGTCGTAAGGAACGGAGAAGAACAGGATCTCCGGCGCACCGGTTTTCACGGAGGCCTTGAATCCGTATGAGTTCCAAGTGAACGCATCAACGGTTTCCGCGCGGCGCTCGGAAATCGAGTTTTCGAACGTGCCGTAATTCGCCTTGCGGCGGTCATCGTCCGTCACTCTGGTCATAAACCGTGCGTAGTATTCCGTCTCTTCGTCCGGCACGATCAGATAAGTGCAGAGCAGGCAGGAGCGCTGATACCCGGATGCGACTTCCTTGAAATCGCTTTCCGTCATGAATTCGTCAAACCAGAATCCCATCGGCAAACAGTTCTGATTCTCGTATATGTCGAATTCATTCTGCGTACCGTAATAGCTCCATCCCTTTTCCGTATCAAACTTTTCCTTCACATAATAATTCAGCCCGTCCTCGGTGCGGATCATCGAATAGTTCTCGTCGTCGAGATACTTCTCGTTCGCTTCCTCATCGGACGCATCGACAGAGACCTCTTTCCGGCCGTTGGTTCCTTTCCGAATGAAGGAATACTTCGTGGAGGTCAGCCCGCGCAGACCGTACCAGGAACTCTCGGTCCGGGAGCCGACGCTTCTCGAATAGCCGATCAGAGAGTAGAAATCCATCAGCGATGGAGGAACGACGGTATGGAAGCACTCGATGGACGGATAATGCCAGTAGATATTCAGATTGTCCAGTGTGCTGATGTTGTCGGTTCTGTAGAAGTCGATCCGGTAGAACTCATCTTCCGGAGAAGGCAATTCGACATGTCCGTTCACCGCCTGATTGACCAGGAAGTTGCTTGCGTAAGCGTACTGTTTTCCGTTCCCGATATGCAGGCATCCGTAAACGACGATGATGCAGGCTGTCGCGGCCAGAAGCCCGCGGGAGAACGCCTGCGTTCCGCGCAGCCTCCGGACCAGATACCACAGAACGGCGATGCCGGCCACCGCGATGGCGGCGTACAGCCAGAACCGGAGGATGTACGGGGCTCTTCCCAGCTGATAGTCGACTTTGTCTTCCGTATACGGATTGTCAAACCAAAGAAGACCGAACGGGATTGCGAACGCGCCGATACAGCAGAGGCTGGCGGTCAGCGCGCCCTTCCATCTGGATTCTGGATGATCCAGCGATATGACGGTTCCGACGCAGAACATCATGACCATCATGTACATCCATCGCGCGTAATATGATGTGTTCCCGAGGAAGAACAGGCTGTTCAAAACCGGTACGACAGAGCATATGATCAGGAAAACGACCAGCATTTTCAGCCATTTGTATTTTTTGACCGTAAACAAGGAGAACACGCCCGTCATGCCGAAAAGGGGGATCCAGCCGGAAACGGACGACCATCGTTCCGCGTGCCCGCAGAACAGATTCGTTCTGGACGGAATGTCCGGCGGGAAGAAATAGGAATAGACGATCTGCCCGTAGCGCTGCCAGTAAAGACCGTCGTCTTTGACCCAGAACAGCATCCGCTCCACGCTGGAAAAGAACCGGTTCAAACGAGAATTCCCGAAAACGCCGAGCGCAGCCGGCCAGAACAGGACCATGCTCATCATGAAACCGAAAACAGCCTCCGCTGCAAGCGCAAGAAATCGTTTTCCGGTGATCCGGAAAGAACCGTCCATGCAGCGGAACAGGAAATACATAAGGCAGAAAAAGACCTGACCGGCAAACATGAAGTAGTTGCCCATCGCATTCAGGCAGACAGCGATTGCGAACAATCCCTTTCTGCGGTTCTGGATCAGTTCCTCCATCCCGATCAGAAGCAGCGGGAAAACGGCGACAACGTCGTGGAACTGGTTGAAGAAAGTGTTGTAGATCTGGAACCCGCAGAAGGCGTACAGAAGAGCGCCGAGTACGGCATAATCCTGATTCCGGACCCATCTTTTCAGATAGCAGTAAGCGAGCATGGCCGCGACGATGTATTTTATGATATACATCGGGGCCATCAGATAAGGCGCCCATGACGACGGGAACAGGCACATGAACCAGAAAAACGGGCTACCGAGCACATAGTAGGAATAACTCCCGACGAAATTGGAGCCCATATCCGTGTACCAGTCCCATCCGAAATTACCGGACCGGACCATATCCACGCAATGCCTGTAAAAGGGGATCTGCTGCGCGTTGTAATCTCCGTAATAAAGGAACACCGGATGTCCCGTCTGGATCCATTCAAAAATGACGAACGGAAGCATCAGAAACGAGGCGATCGCCAGCGTATATAAAAATGTTTTGCGGTAATAGACATATTTGGCCTGCGCTTCAGTCAGAAGACGCCCGTCCTTGTCAAACGTTTCGCCCATATCCTTATCTCACACATATCTTTTCATATTAAATATATCATCAGTGCAGACCGTTGTCAACGGAAAAAAGCACAATTCAGCCGTCTCACGGCAAAAAAGTTAGCGGCGGCTAACCAATTGCCTGCACAGAATTGTTACGCATCCCACTTGCACTTTCGATTATAATGTGCTACATTAAAGCAAAAGACGATGGAGAAGAATGCATATGCCGCTTTGGGAATCCGTATATGACCTCGTCAAAAACGAATTGATCGAGCGCCGGGAGGAAGGATGCGATGTTTCCGGCTTTTCGGAAAGGATCGAAGCATCCCGGGAATGCAAAGAAGATCTTCTCGCGCTTTACCGCGAGATGTCTGCGCTTCCCGTCCGACCGGATTATCCGTATGAAGAACCGGATGACCTCCGAGAGATTTTATGCAAAGCATCCGGCACCGTCCGCGGCTCGGGATTTCGGGGATCGGAGGCCGACCTTTACGACAAAATCTACGGCGCCTGGCTCGGCAGATGCGCAGGCTGCGCGCTCGGAAAGCCGGTAGAGGCGCATCCGTTCGTCGCCGGCGGGGACGGCAAGCGAGGATATGAGCATATCCGCGCGTGGCTTGAAGGCGCGAACGCCTATCCGCTTTCCGATTATTTCCCTTCCGAGTCAGCCGCTTCCGATCATTACCGCATTTATTGCCCCGACAGTCAAAAAGCCAATATCCGGTTCATGGAAACGGACGATGACATCCGGTATCTCGTTCTTGCCCTGCTGCTGAACGAGCGAAAAGGAAACGATTTCACACCCGACGACGTTCGCGACAACTGGCTGACGCACCTGCCGGTCTATGAAACGTTCACGGCCGAGCGAATCGCATATCTGAACAGCATGAACTGCGATCTGCAGGATGAGGATGAGCGAAGAGCGTATGTCAGGAACTATCTGAATCCCTACCGCGAATGGATCGGAGCTCAGATCCGGGTGGATCATTATGCATATGTGAACGCCGGATTTCCGGAGACGGCCGCAAAAGCGGCATTTCAGGACGCCTCGTTCTCTCATACGAAAAACGGCGTTTACGGGGCGATGTTCGTCAGCGCGATGATTGCAGCGGCCTTTACGGAACGCGATCCGGAGACATGCATTAGGGCCGGGCTTTCGGCCATCCCTGTCTCTTCCAGACTGCACGAAGCTTTGGAAAAGGCAATCGTCATCGGGAAAGAGTCCGCGTCGCAGGAAGAACTGTTCCATCGTCTGTGGGACGAATTCTCCTGCTATCAGTGGGTCCACACGATCAACAACGCCGCAGCGGTCGCCGCCGCCCTCGTGTTTTCCGGAGGGGATTTTGAAACGGCCATCACGGCAGCGGTCGCCAACGGATGGGACACAGATTGCAACGGTGCGACTGTCGGGTCGGTCCTCGGCGCGATTCTCGGTGCCAGAAATCTCCCCGAAAAATGGATCTCTCCGCTTCACGATACGCTGTATTCCGCAATTCCCGGCTTCCATCCGATCTCTATTTCAGACTGCGCCAAACGCACTCTGAATGTGTACAATAAACTCCACAACGTCTGAACTCACCATACTAGGGGTGTATGCCATGAAACACTTTTTGCCGATTCTTCTTGCCGTCATTCTGCTGACGTCTCTTCTGTCGTGCGCAGGCGAGGGCGGAACCACATCAAATCATCAGGAATCGTCACTTCCCGGCGAGAGTTCTTCCGCGCCGTCAAATGCAAATGAAAAGTCCTCCGAGCCGGAATCGATACGGGATTCCGAAGACACCGGAACCAGCACCTTATCCGAAGAGTCGTCCGATTTTGAAAGTTCTTTGGAATCAGCTTCTTCTGAAATCGTCAGTGAACCGGCATCTTCTGTTCCGGATACCGATTCCGAAGAGCCGTCTTCTGAGCCGCCGGCCGACAGCGATCCTCCGGTCGAATCCTCCGAACCGTCCGATGAGCCTTCCGACGAGCCGTCTGACGACATATCGGAAGGAACTTCCGAACCGGACGAAACATCTGAAGACGCGATGATTCCCGTATCCGTCAATCTGCTTGCCGGTTTGAAATACAAGGCCGACACAGAAGGGCCAAGGTCGGACGGCTACGGAGATTTCTCGGATGAAAACGGGCTTAATTGCCGTTACCGTCTGACGGACGGAAAGGTTGCGGATGCCGGAAGCTCTTCCGCGATCTGCGGATATAACGACGGCACGGTTTCTTTCTTCTTCGATCTCGGCGAGGAAAAATCCATTGAAAAGTGGGAAACCGATCTTTGGGGCGGCGCCTGGGGAATCGACCCGCCGGAAACCTGCAAAGTCTCACTTTACTGGTCCATCGATGGAAAAAAATACAATTATGCCGACCGGGGAGGCCCGGACGAGGGAGAGGTTCAGACCGTGGGCGACTTCAAGAAGGTCCTGCTCAAACGTGCTATCCCTTCGCCGGTCAAAGCGAGATACATTCGCGTGGACTACAACTGCGGAACCTTCGTATGGACTTCCGAACTGAAGATTTTCGGGACAGTTCTGGAAGACGCCGGCGCGATCCCGCGTATCAATATCACGACGGAAAACAATGACCGCGTTCATCGTTCCGAATACCACGGATGCGTTCTTGAGGTCATCGATCCCTCCAAAAAGCATGCGACCATTCTGGATGAGGGCGGCCAGATCAAGATCAGAGGAAATTCCACCTCCAGCGGAGCCAAACAGCCTTTCAATATCAAATTTTCCAAAAAAGAAAACGTCTTGGGGATGGGCGCATGCAAAAAGTGGTACCTGCTCGCGAACATGTATGACAAGACACAGATCAGAAACAAACTGTCATACGATTTTGCAGAAGCGATCGGCATGGCGTATGTCCAGCAATCGACTTTCGTCCGGCTGTACCTGAACGGAGAGTACAGAGGCATCTACCAGCTTTGCGAATCCATCGGCGTCGGCGAGTCCCGCGTGGATATCAATATCAACGATTTCGACTTTCTGCTGGAATACGAGCCGTGGGAGCAGTACGCCAATACCAACTGGATCCGCTCGACAAACTATAACATTCTTCTCGGCTTCAATGACCCCGAAACACCCACGGAGGCACAGCGCGCCTGGCTGAAGGATTTCTTCAAAAAAGCGGAAACGGCGATTTCTTCCAAAAAGATCAGCGAGATTGAAAAGTACATTGACGTCGACTCCTTCATTGATGCTTATATCGTAGAGGAATTCTTCAAAGAAGTTGACTACCAGACAAGCAGCACCCGCTTTTACATCAAAGACGGGATATGGTACGCCGGTCCCGTTTGGGATTTCGATCTTTCCGCCGGGAACTGCTCTTCAACATATTACACGACCTACAACAATGTTGGAGGATCCGGAAAATCGTGGGAGGGCTTCTGGTGCCGCGGATTGTGGAACAGCTATCTGTTCAAGACGCCTGAAATCATGCAGCGGATGACTGAAAGATATCTTGAACTCCAGCCCGTCATCACGAATCTCTATCAGGACAACAAGCTCGGAAAGAACCGCATCGATGCTTTGCTCGACCGGTTCCAGGAAGAGATCGATCTGAACTATACCGTCTGGTCCACCTCCGCGGTTTACAGCGACCTTGAGCGTATCCCGACGGACGGCACTTATGCGTCCGAGATCAATTATCTGAGGACCTGGCTGAAAAA
>CACZRJ010000068.1 GCA_902783535.1 uncultured Ruminococcus sp.
TTCGTCAGTGCGTTGAACAGCGTGCTTTTTCCGACGTTCGGAAGTCCTACGATGCCGAGCTTCATACAAATACCTCTTTATAATGATTTAAATAGCATATATTATCAGTTTCAATATACACGATTGCAGACGCCATTTCAATACGAACTTTGCGTTTATAAAATATAATGAACAAAAATAATATATCATTTAAAAAACCATTGACAACGCAATATGTTTGTGATATATTATACTCAGGAAGTTCAAAATACGAACTGTGATTTTGAAAACAATGATTTCTTTCATGGAGGACTTGAATATGACGAAACGGATTCTCTGCATCGACGACGACAGCAACATCTGCGATCTGCTGAATATGTATCTGACCAAGGAAGGCTATGTGGTCGACACCGCCGGCGACGGCGTCAAGGGACTGGAGGTTTTCCGGGCGCGCACGCCCGATCTGATACTGCTGGACATCATGATGCCGAACATGGACGGCTGGCAGGTCTGCAAGGAGATCAGAAAGACGTCGAACGTTCCGATCATCATGGTGACCGCGAAAGGGGAGACGATCGACAAGGTCCTCGGCCTGGAACTCGGCGCGGACGATTTCATCGTCAAACCGTTCGACATGAACGAACTGGTCGCGCGCATCAAGGCGGTCCTGCGGCGATCTTCCAAACAGGAGAACGGGGAGCCGGAAGTCTTGAGATTCGACAAGGTCGAGATCTCTCTCCAGCGGTATGAGCTGAAGATCGACGGGAAAGCGGTCGAACTGCCTCCGAAGGAACTGGAACTGATGTATTTCCTCGCTTCCAACCGCAATCACGTTTTCACGAGAGATCAGCTGCTCGACAAGGTCTGGGGCTACGACTATCTCGGCGACAGCCGCACGGTGGACGTCCATATCAAGCGTCTCCGCGAAAAACTGGAAGGCGTCTCCGACAAATGGGGCCTGAAAACGGTCTGGGGCGTCGGATACAAATTCGAGACCGAAGAAGAAGGCTGAAAAAACAAAACAAGCGCAAAAAAAAGCAGCTCCGGCATTCGCAAGTGCCGGAGCTGTCGTTTGTTCGGGTTATTTCGCGAAGCGGACCGCGAGCAGGCAGATGGCTGCCAGAACGACCATGACGATCCCGGGGAGGATGTTGATCGTATTGCGGTTCTTTCTGCGGATGATGTTGCGTCCGATCCCGCATCCGAGCGAAACGAGACCGAATCCGCCGGCGATCCATCCCGCGAGCGCGGCGGTCATGAACTCGAATTTGATTGCTTCCTTCATCCACGGGAGCTGCAGCTGATAGTATCCCTGTCCGTTCAGCGCGGCCTGGGAGATCAGGACGAACAGGAAGGCGATCACGGCCGCGACGATGGCGCCGAGGAACAGATAGTCCTGAAGTTCCATGCCGTCCGTGAATTTTGCTTTTCTGTTCTGTTTCGGTTCGGGAGCAGCTTCGGCCGCTTCTTTCGGAACAGGCTCACTGACCGGTTCTGTGACTTCCGCCGCTTCTTCCTTGATGACGGCTTCCGCATCGTTCAACTGTGCCATACGTAGTTCCTTCCTTCGTTCATTACTTCGATCATGTTATCACATCCGAAAATGATTGTCAAGATGGTTTTCTCTGTTAATTGCCTGTGCGGACCGGTTTTTGGGTCCGGCCGTGTCATTCGGAACCGTCTCTGCCTTTGCCGGCAGAATAGTACGCCCGCACGTACAGTTCGCACATCTCCGCTTCCGACAAGCCGCTGCGGTATTTCTTTTCCATCATCCGCATGATCCGGCGCGGCACGGTCAGTTCTCCGTCCCCGTCGCGGACGCGGTCGGACTCCGCCAGAGCCCGGATCGCCTCCGGAAGATCCGGACAGTCGAACGCTTCCGCTTCCTGGAAATACTTCTCGATCCCGGCCTTCCTGTATTTGTGGACGAGATTATGGAGCGCCCGGAGCCCGTTGAACAGGCCGAACAGCATCAGGTAGAAGACCGGAAGCACGACTGGCAGCGGCACGTGATCCGTGAGCCGGTAGACCTGATAGTGGTCCCGCCATCCGCCGGCGTCCTTGCCGATGACGAAGACCAGCAGAACGTAGACGACGGAATAGGTGAGCGCGGGGATCATGGCGATGAAGGATGCGCGGAACCGGACTTTGTGGTCGGAATTGATGAAAATGAAAAGCAGAATGGACAAGACCGGGCAGATGGTATGGAAGATGAGGTTGCTGTCGGTCAGCATGGTCTGCCGGAATCCGATGACGGACGAGATCGCGGTCGCGGCGGCGACGAAGGTCAGCGTGACGGCCGCCGTTCCCGTGTAAAGCAGATTGACGCACCACCGCGGAAGGTGATAGTTCCTGCTTCGGATGCCGTCCACGGCGAACGGGATGCACATGACGGCGGACACGGCCATCAGGATGTTCGACAGGAGCGTGAACATGTGGAAGGCTTTCCAGCCCACTTCCTCGGACGAGCCGTTCGGCTGGCTGACCAGCTGGCTCACGAGCCCGAAGAAGGTCAGAACGCAGATGAACGAGCATACGGTGATCGCGACGACGCAGCGAATGCGTCCGATCCGCAAAGCGTCAGTGACCGGCGCTTTTTTTGCGCTCATTTTGTCCTCCTGAAAATGTGAATGATTCGAAAAAAGAATATGGAAATGACGGGTCGGCGTTTTCCGGGAACGGAAAAGACTTGCCCCGTCATGTCTCGAAAGGTATTATTTCTCCAGAGATTTGATCCTTGCCTTGTCCTCGTACATCGCGTGGTCCGCGAGCCGCATTGCGTCTTCCGAGGTCAGCCCTTCGCTCATCGCGAATCCGAACGCGCAGGAATAGTTTGTCTCCGCGAGTTTTGCGCGCATTTCCCCGATGTCCTTTTCGATGTCCTCGCGCGTCTTTTCGAAATACAGGATCCCGAACTCGTCTCCGCCGACGCGGTAGACCTGCTTGTACGAGCCGGTGTTGATCCCGAGCGCTTCGGCGATGGTCCGGATGCCGATGTCGCCCGCTTCGTGGCCGAAATTGTCATTCAGATATTTCAGCCCGTTCATGTCGACGGAAGCGACGGCCGTGATCCGCTGCCACGACTGGTCGATGTCGCGCACGAAGCACTGCCGGTTCATGACGCCGGTCAGGGAATCCTTCTTGGTCAGCTGGATATAGAAGAACAGATAGCAGAAGAGGATGGAAGACGCGAAGATCGGCGAATAGTCGTCCGTGATGTCGGTGAAGAAGCATACCGCGACGGCTGCGACGGGGAGCAGGACGATCGCGATCAGGACGAGACGGTCCGCCATGGCGTACTTCCGCAGATTCCGCAAATTCCTGACGATGAAGACAAGAAGGTAGAAAATGAACGTGAAATAGGGCAGGAACTGGAGCGGACCGCCCTGATAGCTGTTGTCCTGCGTATACCATACGACGAGGTGCGTCCACTGCGACGTGAAGCACAGGATCATATTCAGGACCAGCGGGATGAGCAGCCAGAGATGTTTTTTCCGGATCGGCGCGGTGACGTGCGAGATGACGAGAATGATGAACGGCTGGAGCGCGTAGTTCGCGTAGGACAGGATCACGCGCCAGACGTTCAGAACGTCGCCGTCCCGCAGGACGAATTCGGCCGCGTGGATCACCGAACCGAGAAAAACCAGAAGGACGGCAAGCCGCGTGACGGCGAGCGTCTGCTTTTTGACCTGCACGCCGGACCCCGTCAGGATCAGCAGGACGATGAGCTCCGCGAGCATGACGAGATTCGATGTGATGTAGTGTTCAATTGCGGCAAGCATAGTGGTTACCTCGCTTCAATGTGATCCGGCGCTCCGGAAAGAATGAATGCAGCATTGCGAAGAAAATTACGATTCCTGCTTCTGTTTCGCGAAGACGGAATCCATGATTTCAAAACGGGCTTTGACGAAGGTCTCGACTTCCTCCCTGCCGGGGCGGTAGGATGAGGAAGGGAACAATGTTTCTTCTCCCTCCGAGACCTGTGCGGGAATGCTGTCGTAAAGGCTTGCGAACATGCCGGTCAGGCGTTCCGGGGTGATCGTTTTCCTGAGCAGTTCGTAACGCTCCGCGAGTTTCGCGGGATAGAGCGTGACCAGCCGTTCCCACAGCCGGTGGTTTCCGATATACGTGACGGACTCTCCGGAATGCGCGAGCAGCCGGAACCCCGGTGAAACGATGGACCCGCTGGAATAGATCCCGAGCGACATGGACATCGAGAGGAAGTCCGCGCGCCAGTGCTTTCCGTCGTCCGTGAACCAGATGACGTCGGACTCTCCGGCGTCGCCCACGAACAGCAGATCGGCAAAGAGGAAAGCGTCGATGAGCTCGTTGACGTCCGCGTAGTCTTTCAAATGGCTCGCGAACTGCTCGTCGGAAGACTCCCGGACGAACGCGTGGAATCTGGAGAAGGACGTCCACGCCTTATCCGCGTCGGACGCGGCCGAGGGGGACGAAAGGAATGAAAATCCGCTGCCGTCTCCGGCGTCCTCGTATCTCACCGGATCCGTTTTGAAGAGACACCCGGTGCCGCTTCCGTTCTGGATGAACGCCGTGCGGGCGGGGACGTCGGCGTATCCTGCGGGCACGGTCAGGAGATACAGCCCGCGGTAGACGCCGTTCATATAGAACTGAACGGGCAGGGCGCCGTCCGGCAGGTACGGCCCGCCGGCCGAAAACGCGCTTTCGGAAGAGGTCAGAAGGCTCCATGCGGCGGAAGCTGCCGGCTCCCGCAGCCTGGACGGCTCTTTCGCGTAGCCGTTCAGACAGTAGACGGACGTGCTGCCCCATCCGAGGTCGATCTCGAACGGATTTCCGGCTCCGGTCTGAAACGCGAGCACGTAGTCCGGCTTTTCGTCGTCGCCGTTCCGGACGGACAGTTCCGCGAAGCTTTCGAACCTGTGTGCTTCGCTCTCATATGAGACGTCGTAGACGGGCTCCCCGGAACGCTGGGTCAGAAGGATCCGCGTCAGCTTCGACTGGCAGGGGAGTTCCCGGAAAAGCATGCTTCCGCAGGTCGCGCAGACGGATCTGGCCTCTCCGCCGTAGATGGCGTCCGCTTCCTTCGTGACCGTCCAGCCTTCGTAGACATGCGGCGTCTTCGCCTGATAGTCGGAATAATAAACGTCGCCGCACGGGCAGGCATGAACGGTGTACCCGATGGACGTGCATGTCGGGCGGATGACCGTTTCCTCGTACGCATGCGTGTGCGCGCACCCGGAAAAGACCGCGGCCGGCAGGACGCAGACGAGCAATGTCGCAAGAAATGCGGAAAGAAAACGGCTTTTGTTCAAAACGGGATCCTTTCGGTGGTCAACGGGATTTGCCGCGGCGGGAGAAATACCTGACGAGAATGACCGCGATCAGAATGGCGCAGACGATTCCGGCGATGATCAGAACGACGGTCGGAAAAGCGGATTTCTCGCTTTGCGGACCGGCATCGGACGTCTGTACGGAGGAATCGGCGGGGACGACGCTTCCTTCGGGCGACTCGACGGGCAAAAATCGGAGATTGCCGATCAGCAGCGCGTCGCCGTCGGTCCCGAACGGGAGCACAGAGACGTCTCCGTCCGTATCAAGATACAGGTTTCCCATATACAGCCCGTAGCGCATCGGGACGGGCGTCGATCCGATGAAGAGGAAGCCGGTACCGTTCGGGAAAAAGTTGTACCCGACATGCAGATCTCCGTCGTCGTGATACCAGGACCCGTTCAGATAGGTCTCGCCCTCGTTGATCGGATTGTTCTGCGCGCAGGAAGAAAGGAAAAGGGAACAGAGCGCGACGGAGACCAGCAGGACCGCGACCGCCGCGGCCGAAGCGCGTCCGGCAGCCGGGCGCATTCTCTGATTCGTTCGCATGCCTTCCTCCTTTCTGGCAGAAGATAATGAACATGCGTTCACTATCTCTCGACGGATAAGTGCCAAAGAAACTATTTACAACAACGTTGAAGTTTGATATACTGAATTTTGAAGAAAACGAAAGTGAGTTTTGGGAAACGATGAAAACCGCACTGAAATACATTCTCGCGGGGCTGCTTGCGCTCGCCATCATCCTTCCGATCGTCCTCGCGCTCGTCCTCCGGTAGGCGGGGAGAACGCAGGCATTCGGGAAAACATACGAAAGAAGGGAAGACGGGATGAGAGATTATACCGTTCGACGCGTCGTCGTCGGCGAGATGGAAACGAACTGCTATATCATCCGGAACATTCAGACCGGAGACGCCTGCGTCATCGATCCGGGCGGAAACCTGACGCTGATCCAGGACGCGATGCACAAGATGAACGCGAGATGCAGGCTGATCCTTTTGACGCACGGACATTTCGACCACATTCTCGCGGTCGGAGACCTCCGCTCGGAACGGATCCCGGTGGTCATTCACGAGAACGACGCGCACTGCCTGACCGAACGGGACATGTTTTCCAAACTGATCCCGCACGACCCGCGCCCGTTTGCGCCGGCGGAATACTGCCTGAAACGGGAAGGGAAATATACGATCAACGACATTTCCTTTTATATGATCCCGACGCCGGGACACACGAAGGGAAGCGTCTGCTATCTGTTCGAAGATCACCTGTTCACGGGCGACACGCTCTTCCGCAACAGCATCGGCACGACCGATTTCGGCGGGGACAGGGATGAGTTGAACAACTCGCTCCGGATGCTCTGCCGGCTTCCCGGAGACTATACCATCTATCCCGGACACGAGTCGATGACGTCGCTGTCCGAGGAGATCAGGAACAATCCGTTCATCAGGAGTCTCCGAAGGAACTGATCACCACTGGATGCCTTCGTCGTCCGGATCGTCTCCGTTCTTCCGCTCCTCCTGTTTCGTCTCCGGAGGATCCTCCTCGCGGTCGGGGTCTCCGTCCTTTCCGGACATCGCGCGGTCTGCGAGATACAGAACGATCACGCAGAAGACGTGGAAGGCGAATTCGATCAGATTGGAGACGGTGAACCCGTTCGTCGTGATGGACGAGACGGAAATGACGAAATAGAAGACGGTGTCGGCGCCGGTCAGCACCCATCCGATCCGGAAGGGGACGGGATGCCTGTCGCCGCGCTTCTCCCCGACGGTCACGAAAAGGAAGGACAGCAGGAAGAAGACGGAAAGCAGAATGCCGATCGCATACCCGAAGCCGGCAAGATCCTCTCTGCCGGTCATGATCATCCAGAGCGGCAGATAAATTTCGCACGGAAAGACGAGATTGACGGAAAAGGCTTTCAGGATCAGATCGACCGCAGTGACTGCGCCGACGAGCAGGAGGACAAGTCTTCCGTTCGCGATTCTGGACTTCAGGGAAACTCTTCTCCGCATCGGGCGCACGCTCCTTTCCGGACTCTCAAGTATACTTACCTCCATTATACACCCCGCACCGGAAAAATCAACCTTTTTTCGTCAGACTGTTTTCGAAAGGGATTCCGGACCGGCAAAAAAGAAATGCCTCCGGAAACCGGAAGCATTTCGAAGCATTGCAAACTGTAATGTTAACGCTTGGAGAACTGGGACGCACGTCTCGCTGCTTTGAGACCGTATTTCTTTCTTTCCTTCATACGGGGGTCACGCGTCAGCAGACCGGCCTTTTTGAGGGGAGAACGGAAATTGTCGTCAGCCTGGAGAAGCGCTCTCGCGGTGCCGTGACGGATCGCGCCGGCCTGTCCGGAGAGTCCGCCGCCCTTGACGGTGCAGAGGATGTCGAACTTGCCTTCGGTGCCGGTCACTGCGAACGGCTGGTTGATGATGAGCATCAGCGTATCGAGACCGAAATATTCCTCGGCGGATTTGCCGTTGACGGTGATCGAACCGGTTCCGGCCATCACGCGGACGCGGGCAACGCTGGTTTTTCTTCTTCCGGTGCCGTAGAAGTAAGGAACAGCAGGTGTGTAAGTCATAAA
>CACZRJ010000069.1 GCA_902783535.1 uncultured Ruminococcus sp.
CCGACTTCATTCTTCAAAAGGAGTTCTGCCATGAGCCAACCGAACGCGACCCATCCGCTGAGTCCCTCTGAATTCGGCATCTATTTCGAATGCCAGCGCCCGACGCTGACATACAACCTTCCGTTCTTCCTCCCGCTCGAAGGGTTCGACACGGAAAAAATGCTTGCGGCGGTGTCCCGCTTTTTCGAACTGCATCCGTGCCTGTTCACGCAGTTCACGGAAGACGCGGACGGGAATGTGCGGAAGCATATCGTCCGGACGGACCTGAACGTCGCCCGCCGTACGCTGAATTCGCTTGACGAGCAGAAAGTGCTCCCCTTCCGCATGCTCGACGCGCCGCTGTTCCGGCTGGAAGTGTGCACGGTGAACGGGAAGGACTATCTTTTTTCCGACTTCCACCACTCGATCTTCGACGGAAGCAGCATCCGCCTGTATATGGAAAGCCTGGTTTCGCTCTACGACGGGAAGGATCTGCCCGCCGAACAATTCGACGCGAACGACTACGCGGAAGACATCGAACGCCGCCGCGCGTCGGACGAATACGAAACAGCGAAGACGTGGTTTTCGTCCGAATTCGGCGGACTGGAATGCGGGCAGGGACTGCCCGAGGATATAAACGCCGGCGTTCCTTCGTATGAGACCGTATCCCGCATTCTTGCTCCTTCCGCGGAAACCGTCTCCGGATTCGTCAAAAAGAACGGATTCAAAACGTCCGCTTTCTTCCTTTCTTCCTTCGCGTATCTCGTTTCCCGCATGAACATGGAAACGGAAGCGCTCTTCGCGACCGTCCACAACGGACGGGACGAACGTCTGGCAAATTCGGCCGGCATGTTCGTGCGGACGTTCCCCTTCCATCAGTCCTTCTCCCCGGACGAAAGCGTTGCGGAAGCAATTTCCGCCGCGGGAAAACAGTACGGCGCAGCCGCCGGATATACCGTCTATTCGTCCGCCGACTGCGCGCGCGACCTGGCATTCACCCCTTCCGTCTTCTTCGGCTATCAGGGGGACAATTTCTATAAAATGAACGCGCACGGGAAGGAGATCCCGCTGATCGTTTGCCCGGTGTCCGAAGGAAAGGGCGACTTCGAGATCCAGGTCTTCCGCGACGGAAACAGATTCGAGTTCCGCTGCACCTACCGGTCGGACAAATACCTTTCTTCCACCGTCACGCATCTGATCGGCCTGTACGACGCCGTTCTGCAGGGCTTCCTTCAGAAGGAGAAGCTGTCGGACATCGATCTTGTCACCGGACCGGAAAAAGACATTCTCGACGGATTCAACCGCGTTGACCCGCGTCTGTGCGAAAGCGGCAAAACGGTCGTCGACCTTTTCCGTGAGAACGCGGCTGCGCGCCCGGATCATACGGCCGTCATCTTCAAAGACAGGAAGCTCACCTACGCCGAGACGGACAGACTGACTGACCGGATCGCCGCGTTTCTGGCGAAAGCCGGCGTCGGCAGAGAGGACGTCGTTTCCGTCCTGATCGGCAAGAGCGAATACGTCGTGCTCGCAAGCCTCGGCATCCTGAAATGCGGCGCCGCCTACCAGCCGCTCGACCCGCGCTATCCTTCCGACCGTCTGAATTTCATGGCGGAAGACAGCAAAGCGAAGGCGCTGATCCTCGACCGCGCGTACGACGGCGTCATCGAGCATTTCGACGGACCCGTCCTGTACACGGACGAGATCCCGTACCTGCCTGACGGGACCCCGCCGGCCGTCTCCATATCGCAGACCGACCTGTTCGTCATGCTCTACACCTCCGGCACCACCGGCAAGCCGAAAGGCGTCATGCTGGAGCACGGAAACATCGCGACCTTCTGCAAATTCTACTGCGAGTCGTTCGGGTGCGGACCGGACTCCGTCTTTTCGGCGTACGCCTCCTACGGATTCGACGCCCACATGAGCGACATCTATCCCGCGCTCGTCTGCGGCGGCGCGGTCTGCGTCATCCCGGACGACATGCGTCTGGACCTGGTCAGACTGGGCGAATACTACGACAGCGTCGGCATCACCCACGCGATGATGACCACCCAGGTCGGACGCCAGGCGATCGAGGAGATCAGCTTCCGCACGCTGAAGCATTTCATCGTCGGCGGCGAGAAGCTCGTTCCGCTTGCCCCGCCGGAAGGATATACCGTCCACAACGCCTACGGACCGACCGAGGGGACCTGCTTCTGCTGCGAGCAGCCGCTCGACAGGCTGTATTCCCGCGTCCCGATCGGCGCCCGCAATCCCAATTACAAGTGCTATATCGTCGGCAGCGACGGAAAACTTCTGCCGCGCATGGCGAAGGGCGAGCTCTGCATCGCCGGCCCGTGCGTCGCGCGCGGCTACCGGAACCGGCCGGAAGAGAACGCGAAAGCCTTCGTCGTCAACCCGTTCGACAGTGACCCCCGCTTCCGCCGGATGTACAAAACCGGCGACGTCGTCCGCATGCTGGACGACGGACGGCTGGACTTCATCGGCCGCAGCGACGGACAGGTCAAGATCCGCGGCTACCGGGTCGAACTGAGCGAAGTGGAGGAGGTCATCCGCCGTTTCCAGGGGATCAGGGACGCGACCGTCAAGGACTTCACGGACCCGTCGGGCGTCAAATTCATCGTCGGCTACGTCGTCTCCAACGAAAAAATCGATTTCGACGAACTGGGGTCGTTCATCGGACGGAACAAGCCGTCCTACATGGTCCCGGCCGCCTTCATGCAGTTGGACGCCATCCCGCTGACCCAGAACCAGAAAGTCAACAAACGGGCGCTGCCGGAGCCGGAACTCCGCGCACGCGACCTCACCCCGCCGGAGACGGAGGACGAGAAAACCGTCTTCGACCTGCTCTCCGACATCCTCGGGCACAAATCGTTCGGCGTCGACACGGACTTTTCCGACGCCGGGCTGACCTCCGTTTCCGCCATCCGGTTCGCCGTCCGGCTGGGCAAGACCTTCGGCAGGTCCTTCTCCAACGGCGACCTGGAAAGCCACCCGACCGTGCGGGAACTGGCGAAATTCGCGTCCGAAAAGCGGAACGGGACCGCGCGGAAGGCGTACGAGAAGCTTGAAAACTATCCGCTGACCAAGACCCAGGAGGGCGTGTTCGTCGAGTGCCTGACCAAACCGGTCTCGACCGCCTACAACATTCCCGTCCTGTTCGCGCTCGACCCGTCCGTCGATCCGGAAAA
>CACZRJ010000070.1 GCA_902783535.1 uncultured Ruminococcus sp.
CATTCCGGTAAAAGGTATGGATTTTTCAGCAGAAGTGTGATATATTGATTATGTTGAAGAACAATGCCGAAAAGAAAGGCTTTTTATGAAGAAAATTTTGATCTTAACCCTGAGTCTGCTGCTGACGGTTGCGCTTCTGGCATCCGCGTGTACCGTCGTCCCGGAGACCCCGACGGAATCGTCGGAGGAAGGAAATGAAAGCAGAGAGGAATCAGCTGAAATGAGCAGAGGACCCGACGAGAGAGCCAAGACCTATTGGAAGGAAGAATTTTCCGGAAACTTCATCAAGTCCGCTTCGGACGTCGTCGAAATGCGTACGTACCTGAACGGAAACGCGACGGATCAGCCGGAGGCGCCGGCGGAATCGAACGACGTCAGATATCTGTTCGTCGGGAATGACGGCGCTCAGGCCGTCGTTTATCCGGAAGGATACACCGTCTCCCTTCCGGGCGGAGACGTACAGGCGGATTACTCCCTCGGGAAATACCGCTCTCAGTATACTTCCGACGATTACTGTCTGACGATCACCTACGAAAACCAGAATCCCTACGGGGCAAACAAGAACGGATGGGATCTGTACATGCGCGAGTGGCTCGTGGAACAGATTGAAGACAGCAATTTCCTGACCTCCAACCGCGTGATCCGCACCAGAAAGGTCGGCGAACGGACGAGCGGAAGCTTTGAAGTCAAGGACTACTGCATGCAGATCAACGTCAAGGGTGAGATTGCATTCCCGTTCTATCAGGTCGCGATCCTCCGTCCCTCCAATTCCTATGCATATTTCTATCTGTTCGTCATGAAGTCGTCGGTGAAGGACAACGACCGCTTTGACGCGATCGTCGACAGCTTCTCCGAATTCGAGCATGTCGGAAAGCCGGTCTGCGGGAAACAGACGTACGAATTGCGCGAAAACCCGAACTGGAATGACGAAACCAAGGCATATTTCCAGAAGCTCCGCAACCAGACGGACGTCGACTTCGGATTCTTCGCCGAAGGGCACGCGGGCGCATACGCCGACTGGCTATGGGACGACGCGAGGCTCGGGAACGCCGACGTCTATATGACCTATCAGCACCTCGGATGGGGGAGCAATCTTGCCGATTTCAGCGAGACCTTCCGGCGCGCGGAAAAATACGCGGGCGGCACGGGATTCGACGGGAAGAAGATCTTCAATCTGACCTACCAGTTCACCTGTTCCAACAACGCCACGGGCGGATACAACCCGTCCTTCGACATCATTCGCGGAAAAATGGACGAATATTTCCGCACGCTGGCGCAGGCGATCAAGGACTACCGTCATCCGGTCCTGTTCCGGCTGAACAACGAGATGAACACCGACTGGACCGACTACTGCGGCATGATGTGCCTGATCGATCCGGACATCTTCCAGATGGCATGGAGACGGATGTACGACGTATTCGAGGAAGTCGGCGTCGACAACTGCATCTGGATCTTCAACCCGATCGCGACGACCTGCCCTTATTCCAACTGGGGCGAGGACCTCTGCTATTTCCCCGGAGAAGACTACGTGCAGATGATCGGACTGACCAGTTACCAGATGAACAACGGCACGCAGGGCAAGGCGCCGGATTCCTTCAAAGTCATGTACACGACGGCCGCGAACAAACTGCTTCCGTATTTTGATCAGTATCCGTGGATCATCGGTGAATTCGGATGCGCCGCGGGCGGAGCCGCATATTACGACTACGGCACTTCGTCCTACGTGATGACCGAACTCGGCCGGAACGGAAGATTCCAGGTCGACTGGGTCAAGGGAATGCTCGAATTCTTCCGCGATACGACGCAGGCCGGAGCAAAATTCGCGAGCAGGATCAAGGTCGCGATCTGGTTCTCGGCCAACGATTACGCGAACATCAACGGAAAGAACGAGATCATCAATTACATCAAACTGGATGAAAACCGCGAAGAGGTCATTCAGCTGATCCACGACTATCTTGCAAGCAGGAAGTCCGGCTGAGGAAACAGCTGCTCACTTTTGAAAAAACAAAAACCGCCGAAATAAACGAACATCAATCACTGGAGGGCCATTATGAAAAGACTGACAGCGCTACTGGCATGCATCGGCATTCTGACGTCCATGGCAGGCATCTTCGGGATCCCGGCATCGGCCGCCGCAACCTACGATCACACCGTGACGGTCGACGTCAACGGCGTCGACTGCCCGACGACGGACAAGAAACTCGTCGTGTACCAGGCGGGATCTTCGGCGAAAAAACTGTATTCGAAAGATTACAAATTCCGCAATTCGTACCTTCTCGTATTCCGGCAGGACGGCTCTCTTGCGGAGATCGGAAGCAACCTTCTGGAAGAAAACGGCGTTCAGCTGTCCGTGACCGTTCCCGCGGGCGGATTCATGATCGCGTTCGCCTATTCCGCTTCCGTCGATCTTTACAAGGCGTTCGAAACCGCGCTGGAAGGCGCAATGCACTACAACGCGACATTCACCGCCGCTTATGAAATGTTCGGAAAGTATGATTCGAAAACAGGCAAGGTGACCGTTTCGTACAACGATCCGAAGCCGGCCTCCGCAGCCGCCAAAAAATTCCTTTTCATCGGAAACAGTTCGACCTATGTCAACGCAAGCCCGCTGAAATTCCGCGAGCTGGCCAAAGCGGCCGGCGTGGAAGTCGACGTGACGTACTGCACGGAGGGCAGCGCCTATCTGGAGTACTTCGCGGACGGCGGACAGTATGCGACGCGGTTCCAGAATGCGCTCGCGAAGAAGAAATATGATTATGTCGTTTTGCAGGACGCCGCCGCAGCCGATTATGTGAAAGCGTCCAACGCGCTGAAGACGCTGATCCCGCGGATCAAGGCGAACGGCGCGCAGCCGGTCTTCTACATGCGCTATTATTCGGACAAATCCAGCTGCTATGAACTGACGGACAAATATTTCACGCTTTACGAGCGGCTCGCCAGGGAAAACAATACGATCTACGCTCCCGCGGTCGTCGCCTTCCTGCGCTGTCAGGAAAGATATCCGGAAATCAATCTATATGCGGATGATTACTCTCATCACTCCAAAGAAGGCAGTTATCTGATCGGCGCGACTATGCTGTACGCATTCCTCGGCATCAGCCCGGTCGGGAACACCTATACGGCGGATATGGACAGCAAAACAGTCGCCGCTCTTCAGGAATGCGCGGCTTCGTCAATCGACGAACCGTACAAGCCCGATACGCCTTTTCAGGATTTTGAAGAAGACGGCAAAACATATACGAACGTGGCGCTCGGGAAAACCTACGAGCGCACCGTAAAGCCGTACGAACAAAGCGAAGGCAAGTGGGTCGACTACGACAAGTCGACCGGGAAGCTGCTCGGAAAAATGACTGACGGCGTTCTCGCATCGTCCGGGGACGATCTTGCCATCGGCGCATACAAAGGCTCCGACAGCGCTCCGTCGGACGTCATCATCGACCTTGGACAGAATTACGATCTCCGCAAATTCGTAACGGATCTGCACGGCAACGAAGGCTGGGGAATCAACAGTCCTGAAAAGTCGTCCGTTTATGTGTCCGTTTCCTCCGATGGTACGAATTATGAAAAGGTGGGGGATCTGTCCTGCCCGTCTTTCAAGAAGAGCGGCAGCTGGATCCGCGGAATGTTCTCGCTGAATCTGGACAAAGATGTGAATGCCAGATATGTGAAGTTTTCCTACCAGGCTCAGGGACCGAACTATTTCTGCTGGACGAGCGAAGCGGCCGTGTTCGGAGCTTCGTCCGGAGAGACGTCGCTGAAAGGCGATGTCGACGGCAACGGGAAAGTCAATGCCATGGACTACCTGCAGTTGAAGCGGTACGTCCTGAAGAATTTCACGCCTTCCGATGCCGTTCTCGCCAGAATGGACGTCAACGGGGATAAGAAGATCGACGCCAGAGATTACGGTCTCGTCAAGAGGATCGTCCTCCACACAGCCTGAGTATACGCTCCGTCCGGAGGAAGTATTACATGAGCGAAGGTATGTTTTCCATCCGCCCCCGCGCGGGACGCGGTCCGTTCGGATTCGGATTCATGCGTCTGCCGATGAACGGCGAAACGGTCGACTGGGACCAGACGTCGAAAATGGTCGACCTCTTTCTGGAAGCCGGATTCTGCTATTTCGACACCGCGCACGTCTATCTCGGCGGTCAGAGCGAACAGGCGATCAGACGCTGTCTGACGGAACGGTATCCGAGGGAATCCTATCTGCTCGCGGACAAACTGTCCGCAAGCTGCTTTCAGACGGAAGAAGACATCCGCCCGCTGATCCGGCGTCAGCTGGAGATCTGCGGGGTGGACTATTTCGACTTCTATCTGATGCACGCCCAGGATATGAAGCGCTTCGAGCGTTTCTGCGAACTTCGGGCGTACGAAACCGCCTTCCGGCTGCGCGACGAGGGAATTCTTCGCCACGTCGGGCTGTCGTTCCACGATACCGCGGACGTTCTTGACGTCATACTGACCAGGTACCCGCAGCTGGAATTCGTCCAGATCCAGTTCAACTATCTGGATTACGACGACGGCGTCGTCCAGAGCAGGAAATGCTATGACGTCTGCCGCGCGCACGGGAAGCCGGTGATCGTGATGGAACCGGTGAAAGGCGGACGGCTCGCATCGCTTTCCGAGCGTGAGCGCTCGCTCCTGGACCGGTTCGGACCGGAAAAGAGCAGCGCCGGGTACGCGTTGCGCTATGCGGCCGGATTCGAAGGCATTGAAATGGTCTTGTCCGGCATGTCGTCCGTCGAGCAGATGGAGGACAACCTGAAGACGATGCGGAATTTCCTGCCGCTCACGGACGGGGAGCGGAACGCGCTCGAGCAGATCCGCGACATGATTCACGGGGAGAAGCAGATCCCCTGCACGGCATGCAGATACTGCACGGACGGATGTCCCGCGACGATCCCGATCCCGGACCTGTTCTCCTGCTGGAATTCCTTTTCCAGCGGAAACGGCTGGACCAGCAGAAAAAAATATGCAGGGCTGACTGCCGAAGGCGGACGCGCGGCCGACTGCCTGGAGTGCGGTCAGTGCGAAGACGCCTGCCCGCAGCATCTGCCGATCCGCGACCTTCTCAAGCAGGTTTCCCGGACGTTCGACGTTTCGGAAACCTGAGGCCCGGCGGAAGTCTTCGGAGCACATCCGGCAATACGAAAAAAGCAGGACAAGAGTCTGACGGCTCCTGTCCTGTTTTATGCTTTTTCGAACGCCCTATTTGTGGTAGAGCTTTTTCGTGTAGTATTTCGGTTCGCAGGTGAGATTGATCCCGAGCTTTCTGAAGATGTCCTCGTCCACCTGAGGCAGAATGATCGTCGCGTGCGCTTCGCAGCCGCGGAGTTCGTTCAGCAGTTCGAACGCCCGGGCGGCATTCAGGTCGAGGGCAGCGCTCATCGCGAGGGCGATCAGCGTCTCGTTGCTGTGCAGACGCGGGTTGTGATTGCCGAGCACGTCCAGTTTGAGTTTCTGGATCGGTTCGATGACCTCGGGCTGGATCATTTTCAGGATTTTGGGGAATCCGGCCAGCTTTTTGACGGCGTTCAGGAGGACGGCGGAAGCCGCTCCGAGCAGAGCGGAGTTCTTTCCGGTGACGATGGTCCCGTCCGGAAGTTCCAGCGCGACGGCGGGCTGACCTTCCAGAGTTTCGCTGCGGTCGAGCGCCGCTTTGACGACGGGCCGTTCATCGACGCTGATGCTTGCCTGGCTCATCAGAGATTCCAACTTGCTGACGCAGGCCGGCTTCAGCTTCCCGGCTTTGACGTCGCACATTGTTTTGAAATATCTGCGGATGATCTCGTCATTCGACGCCTTCTGGCAGGCCTCGTCGTCGACGATGCAGTACCCGGCCATATTGACGCCCATGTCCGTCGGAGAATGGTACGGGCTGGTTCCGCTGATGCGTTCGAAAATCGCGTTCAGAACGGGGAAGTTTTCGACGTCTCTGCTGTAGTTGACGGCCGAGCGTCCGTAAGCTTCCAGATGGAACGGATCGATCATGACGATGTCGTTCAGATCGACGGTCGCAGCTTCGTAAGCCAGATTGACGGGATGCTTGACCGGAAGATTCCAGATGGGGAAGGTCTCGAATTTCGCGTATCCGGATTTGATCCCGCGAATGCTGTCGTGATACAGCTGCGAGAGGCAGGTGGCCATTTTGCCGGAGCCCGGGCCCGGAGCTGTGACGACGACCAGCGGCCGCGTCGTGACGATGTAGTCGTTCTTTCCGTAGCCGTCCGGAGAGACGATATGGGAGACGTTGTGCGGATAGCCTTCGATCGGATAATGGATGAAAACAGGCATGTTCAGCTGCTCGAGCCTGTTCTTGAAATTGACAGCGGATTTCTGCCCGTTGAATTGCGAGATGACGACGGAACCGACGTACAGGCCGATCTCACGGAAGGCGTCGATCAGACGGAGAACGTCGGCGTCGTACGAGATGCCGATGTCGCCGCGGATCTTGCTGTTTTCGATGTCGCCGGCATTGATCACGATGACGATCTCCGCCTGGTCTTTCATCTTCAAAAGCATCTGGACTTTGCTGTCCGGCTTGAATCCGGGCAGAACGCGCGAGGCGTGATAGTCGTCGAAAAGTTTTCCGCCGAACTCCAGATAGAGCTTTCCGCCGAACTGCGCGATCCGGTTTTCGATGTGTTCCGACTGCATGGAAATATATTTTTCGTTGCTGAAACCCGTCCTGATCATATGAGCACCTCCCGCAAAAAAACCATTTGAAATTATAGCCGACCGGAAAAATGATGTCAAGGATTTCTTTCGGTATTTCGAAGAAAAATGAGCGCCGGATTCGCAGCCGCTCCAACAGAGAAGGCCGGCGGAATCGCCGGCCCGGATGCGCAGTCCTTCGGTCAGACGGATTTGGCAGAAACTTCAGAGACGTTCAGAACGGTTTCCCCGTCGATCTGCGCCGCGACCGGACGGTCGAATTTGACTGTGATCTCGTGTCCTGTCAGGATCGTGATATTTTTCTTGTGCTTGATGTGCTCTCCCTTGAAAATGCCCGGGAAGGCCGCGAGCGTCGCGATTTTTCCCGATCCGTGCCAGATCAGCACGGACAGCGTGTGCTCCGGATTGAGACGGTCCTGGTCGGGCGTCGGGATCATTCCGCCGCCGTAGCACTTTCCGTGCATGACGGGCGCCAACCAGACCTTCTTGAATTCATGCTTTTTTCCGTCGACGGTCACGACGGCATTCGTCGGCTTGTAGTGGAACAGAAGGCCCTTGATGGCGATGCCGGCGTAATTGACAGGCTTGTCGGACTGCTTTCTCAGTTCGTCACCGACTTCGCAGCAGTATCCGTCGATGCCGTATCCGACGCCGTTGACGAAGAGGCGGGACTGCCCGTTGATGGTGACGGTCGGGAGATCGCAGAGATATTTCTTGAGCGGGAACAATGGTCCGACAGGGCTCTCCTTTTTCCCGACGTCTGCCAGAAAGTCGTTTCCGGTGCCTGCCGCGTAGAGCAGAATGTCGTTCGGGACATCGAGACCGGAAATGTGGTTCGCGAAATGATTGATGGTTCCGTCGCCGCCGACGAGAATGACAGGGACATCCGGCCCGATCTCATGAAGCCATGCGGAATAGTCCTCGATCCGGGTGATGGACTGAAAAACAAGTTCGTCGCCCTTCAGAAGCCCGTTCAGCTCCTCCGCTTTTTCCTTTCCGTGATTGCTGCACGCCATCGGGTTGTAAAGAACGATATACTTTGACATCTTGCACCTCTTTCAGCAGATTCTTTCCTCTTGTGTATTATGCCTCTGTCCGAGAGAAAAGTCAAGTGCCGATTCGGCTTGACGGGAGAAAAGAAAACGGATATAATGGTTACAGAAATGAAAAAGGGGAAGAAAAATGGGAGAAGAGCGGTTTTCAAGAACGGAAATGGTCCTCGGAGCGCAGGGGATGGAACGCCTGCGCAATGCGAGGATCGCTGTCTTCGGCATCGGCGGTGTCGGCGGGCACGCGGCGGAAGCGCTCGTCCGCTCCGGGCTGGGCGCCATCGACCTGATCGACCCCGATACAGTTGCCGAGTCAAACATCAACCGCCAGATTTTTGCGACCGGAAGAACGGTCGGCATGAAAAAGACGGACGCCGCGGCGGAAAGACTGCGGTTCATTTCTCCGGACTGCGTCATCAGAACGTTCCCCGTCCTGTACCTGCCGGAGACCGCGGAACAGTTCGATTTTTCGGAATACGACTTCGTCCTGGACGCCATCGACAACGTGACCGGAAAGATCAAAATCGCGGAATCGGCTTCTTCCGCCGGCATTCCCTGGATCTCCTGCATGGGAACGGGAAACAAAACCGACCCGGGAAAACTTCGGGTCGGAGATATATATGAAACGAGTACGTGCCCGCTCGCGCGCGTCATGCGGCATGAACTTCGCAAACGCGGCATTCAGAGCATGCGCGTCGTATATTCGGAAGAAAAGCCGGTCGTCCCGGCCGAACGGAAACTGACCGGAAGCGGGAAGCCGATCCCCGGATCCGTTTCCTTTGTTCCTTCGGTCGCCGGATTGATGATGGCTGCCGAAGCGGTTCGGACGCTTTGCGGACTGAAAGACCGCAATTGACGGTCAGAAGGCGAACTGATAAACGCAGAAGCCGGCGTACAGAAGCAGAAGCAGGACGCCCTGCCAGCGGTAGACCTTTCCCTTGATCAGCGGCGGTACGGTCAGGATCAGCATGCAGATGAGCATCAGCGGGATCTCGATGAGCTGCGAGGAGGGCCTTCCCATGATGGTCTTCGCCTCCTGTGCGGTCGCTTCGGAAATGTTGAACGGGGAGATGGCGACGGCAGCGCCCGAAACAAGGACGAGGTTGAACAGGTTGGCGCCGATGATGTTGCCGAGCGAGAGCGAACCGTGCCCTTTGACGAGCGAGATCACGGCGGTGACCAGCTCCGGAAGGGATGTGCCGAGCGCGATCAGCGTGATGGCGATAACCGTTTCCGGAACGCCCATCGCGAGTGCGATCTGTTTCCCGTAGTTCACAAGCAGATATGCGCCGACGGCAATGGCCGCCGCGCCGATGATCAGAAGCAGAATGTCTTTCCAGAGCTTGCCCCCGGGCTGGCTCTTTTCGTTTGCTTCCTCCGGACCGTCCTCCACCGGCGCGTCTTCGGGCAATTCCCCGACCGGTGTCGCGGAAGCGCTTTTCCTGACGGCGCTCCGGACGGAGACGGCCATATACAGGACGAACATGGCTAAGAGAACGATCCCGACCCAGCGGGTGAAGTCGGCAAAATATGAGATCACGACATAGAACACAGCCGCCGCAAAGAAGAATGCGACGGGCGTCCGGAACGTGCTCCGGTCGACGCGGACGGGACGGATGGCGATGGTCAGCGCGGCGATCAGCGCCGCATTGCACAGGATCGAACCGATCGCGTTGCCGTAGGCGGTCGCGCTCTGTCCCCGGAATGCGGACAGCGAAGAGACCATGACCTCGGGGAGCGTCGTCCCGATAGAGACGATGGTCGCGCCGATCAGGATCTCCGGAAGACGCAGCCTGTGCGCGATGTTGACGGAACCGTCGACGAACCAGTCTCCGCCTTTGATCAGCAGAGCGAGTCCCAGAGCGAAAAGAAGAACAGCGATGAATGTTTCCATAAGTCAGACACCGAAGAAAAAGTTTTTGACGAAGATCTCGATCCCGATCGCGATCAGGATGACGCCGCCGAGAATATGCGCTTTCCCGCGCAGCTTCGCGCCGGCGGCCTTCCCGACACTGACCGCGCCGAGGCAGAGGCCGAACGTCACGATTCCGATGATCGCGGCTTCCGTCAGAGCCTGGTACCACGGAAGCATATCGATGGTAAAGCCGACGGACAAAGCATCGATGGATGTCGCGAGGCCTTCCAGCAGAAGGATCCTGACGGACAGGCGGCCCTGCGGCGCGTCCTCCTCTTTGTGCTTCAGTCCCTCATAGATCATTTTTCCGCCGAGGAAGCACAGCAGCGCCAGCGCGATCCAGGGCGTCCATTTTTGAAAGGCGGAAAACTGTTCGGCGACAAAGCGTACGGCTGCCCATCCGATGAGCGGCATGGCCAGCTGGAATGCGCCGAAGGTTCCGGCAGCCGCAAAAACAGACGGCCGTCCGATGTTCCGGTTGCTCATCCCGAAGGCGAGAGAGACGGAAACGGCGTCCATGGCAAGCGCGATGCCGAAAAGGAAGCTGTTCAGAAAAAAATCAAAACCCCACATGGTTGGTCTCCCGGATAGAACGGGCGGTGCGCCTGCGTCCGTTGAATCGTTCGTCTGCCGAAGCACAGCGGAAGTATAGCACGTGCACGAGGCCTTGTCAAGGCGGAGGGCGGACTGCGTCAGTTTCTCGCGGAATTCCTCTTGCATACCGAACCGCAAGGTGGTATACTGAAGAAAAAGAATGTGCTGAAAGAGGTTTATCATGGCAGTCAAGTTCGGCATTCGTGAGATTCTTGCGCATTGCGACCATACACTGCTTGCGCAGCAGGCGACCTGGGAGGACATCAGACAGCTGTGTGACGACGGCATTGCCTATCATACGGCGTCGGTCTGTATTCCTCCGTTTTTTGTGAAACAGGCGAAGGAATACGTAGGAGACCGGCTGAAAATCTGCACCGTCATCGGATTCCCGAACGGCTATCAGACGACGATGACAAAGCTGGTCGAAACGCAGGAGGCGCTGGAGAACGGCGCGGACGAGATCGACATGGTCATCCGTGTCGGCGCCCTGAAAGAGGGAAAGGACAAGGAGATTCTCGAAGAGATCCGTCTGCTGAAAGCCGCCTGCGGACCGGACCGGATTTTGAAGGTGATCATCGAGACATGCCTTCTGACGGATGAGGAAAAGATCCGGATGTGCGGCATCGTGACCGAAGCCGGAGCGGACTACATCAAGACGTCCACGGGCTTCTCCAAGGCCGGGGCGACGTTCGACGACGTCAAACTGATGGTCGAGCACGTCGGCAAGGGCGTGAAGGTCAAGGCCGCGGGCGGGATCCAGACGCTGGAAGACGCGGAAACGTTTCTGAGGCTGGGCGCAAGCCGGCTCGGAACGAGCAGAATCGTGAAAATCGCAAAAAGCATGCCGGAATAAGGAGGATATCAATATGGCTACACCGCATATCGCCGCCGAAAAAGGCGCATTCGCAAAAACCGTTCTGATGCCCGGAGATCCGCTCCGCTCGGAATTCATCGCCAAGACATTTCTGGAGAATCCGGTACTTGTCAACGACGTCCGCGGCGTTCACGGATATACCGGAACATACAAGGGAAAAACCGTTTCAGTCATGGCATCCGGCATGGGACAGCCGTCCATCGGCATTTACTCCTACGAACTGTACTCTTTCTTTGACGTTGAAAACATCATCCGGGTCGGGTCCTGCGGGAGTTTTCACGAGTCCATCCATGTGCGCGACATCATTCTCGCGATGGGCGCGTGCACGAACGGAAACTACGCTTCTCAGTACCGTCTCCCCGGAACCTTCTGCCCGATCGCGGATTTCGGACTGCTGAAGAAAGCGGCTGAAGAATGCGAGCGGATCGGAGCGCGCTATTCCATCGGCAACATTTTCTCCTCCGACTCGTTCTACGACGACGCGGGCAGCGGCATGGAATGGGCGAAGATGGGCGTTCTGGGGGTCGAAATGGAATCCGCCGCGCTCTACTGCAACGCCGCCCGGCTTGGGAAAAAAGCGCTCTGCATCTGCACCGTCAGCGATTCGCTCATCCATCCGGAAGAAAACACGACTGCTGAAGAGCGCCAGAAATCGTTCACCCAAATGATGGAGATCGCGCTGAACATTGCCGAATGATCCGAACGGAAGAATGGAGATAAAAACATGGATAACAAGAGAGTCTTTCTGATCGTTCTGGACAGCATGGGGATCGGCGAACTGCCGGACGCCTGCAGATGGAACGATGAAGGGAGCAATACGCTGGGAGCGATCCGGAACCATCCTGCGTTCGACTGCCCGAACCTGAAACAGATGGGACTGTTCAATATCGAAGGCGTCGGAGGCGGCGTTCCGTCACCGTCCGGTTCGTACGCGAGACTGGTCGAAAAATCGCTCGGAAAAGACACGACCATCGGGCACTGGGAGATTGCGGGACTCGTGTCCGAGCGTCCGCTGCCGACCTATCCCGAGGGATTTCCGGAGGAAGTGATTTCCGAATTCGAGTCCAGGACCGGCCGGAAAACGCTCTGCAACCGCCCGTATTCGGGCACTGACGTCATCAGAGACTACGGAAAAGAGCATCTGGAGACCGGCGCGCTGATCGTTTACACGTCCGCCGACAGCGTTTTCCAGATCGCCGCGCACGAGGATCTTGTCCCCGTGCCGGAACTCTACCGGTATTGCGAGATCGCCCGTGAGATCCTTCAGGGCAAGCACGGCGTCGGCCGCGTCATCGCACGTCCGTTCACCGGGGAATGGCCTTTCACGAGGACCGCGAACAGGCATGATTATTCTTTGCTTCCGCCCGGCGAAACCATGCTCGACAGGCTGTCATCCAACGGATTCGACATGATCTCCGTCGGAAAGATCGAAGACATTTTCGCGGAGCGCGGCGTCACGGAAGGGCACCGGATCACCGGCAACAGAGACGGCATGGAAAAGACGATCGCGATCGCGGACAGGGACTTCAACGGGCTCTGCTTCGTGAACCTGGTCGATTTCGATATGAAATACGGTCACCGCAACGATGTCGAGGGCTATGCGCGCGCCATGACGGAATTCGATTCGCAGCTGGGAGAACTGCTTCCGAAACTGCGTGAAAACGATCTTCTGATGATCACAGCGGACCACGGGTGCGACCCGTCGACGCCGTCGACGGACCATTCCAGAGAGCACGTTCCGTTCCTGGTTTTCGGAAAACGCGCGAGACGCGGGGTCGATATGAAAACGCGTCCGTCCTTTGCGGACATCTCCGCGACGGTACTCGCTTATTTCGGACTCCCGCAGGGCGAGACGTCCGGAAACAGCATGCTGGATGAATTCCTGATCCCGGACGACGGAAAGTTGATGCGGATGGCGGAAGACGCCAGAAAAATGTCGTACTGTCCGTATTCCGGATTCTCCGTCGGAGCGGCCCTGCTCACGGAAGACGGGGAAGTCTTTACCGGATGCAACATTGAGAGCGCGACATTTACCCCGACTGTGTGCGCCGAACGCACGGCGTTGTTCAAAGCCGTCAGCGAAGGGAAGCGGTCCTTCTCGAAGATCGCCATTTCCGGCGGAAAAGCCGGAGAAGAGGGGCAGTTCTGCGCACCATGCGGCGTCTGCAGGCAGATGCTTTCCGAATTCTGCGGACCTGAGTTTCAGGTTCTGCTCGGAACGGGATCGGACTTCAAGTCATATCCGCTCGGAGAACTGCTGCCGCATTTTTTCCAAAAAGACCAGCTGAATCAAGGCTGATCGGCGCGGACGGAGGAAACGAAAATGAGAATGTATGATCTGATCAGAAAAAAAAGAGACGGGCTGGAACTGTCCGGAGAAGAGATCCGGTGGTTCGTCGAGGAATATACCAAAGGAACGATCCCGGATTATCAGGCGTCGGCGCTCTGCATGGCGATCTATTTGCGCGGGATGACGATGGAGGAAACGACGGAACTGACGTTCGCCATCCGCGACTCCGGGGAAAAGCTTCATTTCGATGGCATCAACGGCATTCGTGTGGACAAGCATTCGACGGGAGGCGTCGGAGACAAGACCAGCCTGATCGTCGCGCCTCTGGTCGCGACGTTCGGCGTCAAAGTGGCGAAGATCAGCGGACGCGGGCTCGGTCACACCGGCGGTACGATCGACAAGCTGGAATCCATCAAGGGATTCCGTACGGACATTCCCGTCGAGGAAATGATCAAGATCGTCAACCGGTACGGGCTTGCAATCGTCGGCCAGAATGCCGAACTTGCGCCTGCCGACAAAAAGCTGTATGCGCTGCGCGACGTCACGGCGACCGTCGAAAGCATGCCTTTGATCGTCTCGAGCATCATGGGGAAGAAACTCGCCGCGGATGACGACTGCATCGTGCTCGACGTCAAGACCGGAAGCGGATCCTTCATGAAAACGCTGGACGAGAGCCGGCAGCTCGCGTCCATGATGGTGGAGATCGGGAAACGCGCGGGCAAGAAGATGCTTGCGCTCATCACGGATATGGACCGCCCGCTCGGACTTGCCATCGGCAACGCGATGGAGGTCCAGGAGGCCATTGAAACACTCAACGGGAACGGGCCGGAAGACCTGACGCAGATCTGCGTATGCCTTGCGTCGCACATGATCGCGCTTGCGGGATGCTGCGGCGGAGACTACGCCTACTGCGAACGGCAGGTCTGGAGTCTGATCCGCTCCGGCGAAGCGATCCAGACCTTCGCGAACATGGTTCACGCGCAGGGCGGAGACGCGCTGTGGATCCAGCATCCCGAATTCTTCCCGCGCGCGAAGCTGTCGAGGATCGTCCGTGCCGGAAAGACGGGATACATCACGGGTGTCAATACGGAAGGATACGGGATGGCCAGCCTGCTGCTCGGCGCCGGGAGAAATACGAAAGAGGACCAGATCGATTATTCCGCCGGCATTCTGCTTCGTGCCAAAACCGGCGACTTCATCGAAGAAGGGGAGCCGCTCGCCTTCCTGTTCGCCGATCGGGAAGAGCGGCTGGAAGCGGCTGAAAAGACGTTCCTGGAAAGCACGTTCATCGGCGATCAGGCGCCCGAAAAGCGCCCGCTGATCCTGGATGTCATCCGGTAGGAGGGATCGTCTTCATGGCAAAACTGTATTTCAAATACGGCGCAATGGGATGCTCCAAAACGGCACAGGCGCTCATTACGAAGTTCAATTATGAGGAACGTGGGATGCGCGTCCTCCTGCTGAAGCCGGCCATAGACACCCGCGACGGAGCGACAAAGGTGCGTTCCAGGATCGGACTCGAAGCGGATGCGCTGGCTGTTCCGGAGGATTGCGATCTGTACCGGCTGTATACGGATCAATACTCCGACCGGCAGGTCGTGATCGTTGACGAGTGCCAGTTCCTGACGCCGGAACAGGTTGATCAGCTCGGAAAAATCGTCATCGACTACAACATGCCCGTGCTCTGCTTCGGGCTGGCGACGGATTTCCTGACACATCTGTTTCCCGGAAGCCGACGGCTTTTTGAGATCGCCGAGTCGATCTCGGAGATCAAGTCCGTCTGCCGCTGCGGCTCCAAGGCGACCGTCAACGCGCGTCTGGACGGACAGGGGAATGTGGTTTTCGAAGGAAAGCAGGTCGTTTTAGGCGGAAACGACAGATATATGGCCATGTGCAGAAAATGCTGGCTGAAGCGGAAAGAGGAACAGGAAGCGGCGAAAGCGGAGGGATCGAAGTGAACAGTCTGGTGATTGGCATCTGCGGAGGAACAGGGAGCGGGAAAACGACGCTCGCCCAGCGTATCGTCGAGTCTGTCGGGGAGGACGCTGCTCTGATCGGCATGGACTCCTATTACAAGAACAACACGAATCTGACGTTTGAGGAGCGGTGCAGGATCAATTACGATCACCCCGACGCGTTCGACACCGATCTTTTGCTGAAAGATCTCAGAACGCTGAAAAGCGGCGGATCGATCGAATGCCCGACGTACGATTACGCTAGGCATCTGCGCTCGGAAAAGACAATCCGTGTCGAAAGCAGGCACCTGATCATCATTGAAGGGATCCTGCTGTTCGCCAACCCGGATATCGTGAAGGAACTGGACGTCAAAATTTTCGTCGACACCGACGCGGACGTCAGAATCCTTCGAAGGATCATGCGCGACGTCAACGAGCGGGGACGCAGCCTCGAGTCGGTCATCACACAGTATCTCGAGACGGTCAAGCCGATGCACGACAGCTTTATCGAGCCGTCCAAGCGGGTGGCGGACATCATCGTCCCGGAAGGCGGATTCAATCACGTCGCGTTCGACGTTATATGCAGCATGCTGAAGAAAAAGGTTCAGGAACGAAAGGAGAAAAAAGACAATGAAACAGTTTGACACGTTCGGTGTAATGATCGACTGCTCAAGAAACGCGGTGATGACGCCGGAAAGCCTGAAAAAGTTCATACGACTGATCGCTAAGATGGGGTACAACCAGCTCCAGCTTTATATGGAGGAGACGTACGAGGTCGACGGCGAACCGTATTTCGGCTATCTCCGCGGAAGATATACCCAGAACGAGCTGCGCGATCTGGACGCGTTTGCCGCGTCCGAGGGCGTGGAACTCGTTCCTTGCATTCAGACGCTGGCGCATATGAATGCCGCGGTCCGCTGGCCGAAATATGCCGCCATTACCGATACAAGAGATATTCTTTTGGTCGGTGACGAACGGACATACGATCTTATTGAACATATGTTCTCTTCTTTAAGAAAGTGCTTCCGCTCCGGGAAGATCCATATCGGAATGGACGAGGCCGC
>CACZRJ010000071.1 GCA_902783535.1 uncultured Ruminococcus sp.
AAGCCGGTCGGAGAATTTCTTTCGGGAAGCAGACTGTTCGGCCGGATCTTTATCGGAGTGCTCGGGATCGATCCCGGCTCGCTCCGGACCGCCGGCGAAAAAGCGATCCCGCACGGGGCGCTGGCTTTCGTTCTCGGAACCGGTCTGGGCGTCGCCGCGATCTTTCTTTCGCCCGGAAGAGTCCTCGTATGGACCCTTCAGTTCGTCCTGGCGCTCGTGATCCTTGCCGTTCCCGAAACCGGACTGCTCGGGGCGGTGCTCGTTCTGCCGTTCTGCCCGCTTTCCGTGACGGCTTCCTTTGCCGCCACAGCGGCCGTTTCGTTCCTGATCAAACTGATCCGTCTGAAGCGGATCGTGCGGATCCGGGTCCCCGAGATCCTGATGGCTCTGCTGATTCTTTCGGCTTTCCTCGGCTCGCGGGGCGAAGCGGGAAAAGGAGACGGCTCCGAGGTGTTCCTGACCTATCTGCTGTTCGGCGGGCTGTGGTTCCTGATCGCCAACACGATCAAAACGGGCACGCTCTACCGCAAGCTGATCGCCTGCCTGATGTACGGCGGAATGATCACGCTGGCGATGACCGGCGCCGGCGCGCTGCTGCTGGCGTTCCGTCTGGGAGAATGGCACGCGCTGATCCCGGCGACGACGCTCTCCCCGGATCTGCTCGGCCCGTATATCGTCGTGCTCGTTCCGCTGACGCTGCTTCACGGCAGGCGGTGGTCGGGTCTGGCGATGCTGGTCCTGATCGCGCTGAACGCCTATTTCCTCAGTTCCATGTGGGTCTGGTTCGGCATCATCGTTTCCGTTGTCGCCTACGGCATTTTCGCACACCGCGCTTTCTTCGAGTCGCTCATCGCCGGCGGGATCGCGCTTCCGATGTTCGTCGCGACGTTCGGCGACGGACTCGCTTCCTTTTCCGTCCGGATGTCCGGAACGGCTTCCGCGCTGATGCGGGAATACTGGCTGTGCGGACTCGGACTCGGGGAGAATGTGCTGCTGTTCGGCGCCGCGGCCAACGGACTTGCGGCCGACGGGTTCGCGGCTCATCTGTACGGCAGAATGATCCTGGAAGGCGGACTTCCGCAGCTGCTGGTTTTCCTTCTCGCCGCATTCGCGTCGCTGCAGTACGTTTTCACTGCCATCAGGAATACGCAGAGCGGAAACGCGAAGATCCTCTGCGGAGGCGTCGCGGCGGCGGCGGTCATGTTCCTGATCTGCGGTTTTGCCGCGGACCCCTATGCCGACCCGCGCTTCTTCGGACTGCTCTTCTGTCTCTGCCCGGCGGCATCCATTGCCAAAGACCTGTACGGTCGGATCGCGGAAGAATCTTGACCGGTCCCGCATTTTCCGCAACATCGTTTTTAGGAGGACAGACATCATGCGTCAGACGCAGAAAAAAGAGAACAAGTTTCCCGTGTTCGACCTCGTGCTGATCCTGGTCATCGCGCTCGCCGTGGCGGGCGGCGTCTTCTGGGTCGTCAGCAGGCAAAACATCCGGAAAACGGAGATCGTTTACACCGTCCGCTTCTCCAATGTCAGCAATGAATACGGAGGACGCCTGGCGGAGGGAAAGACGCTCTATCTGATCACCGGGGAGCCGGCGGGCGTCATTTCGGATACGACCGTAACGAGATCGACCGTCCGGACGTTCGACGGCGCTTCATCCGCAGACGCCGATGTGTCCTATACTTACACGGAAACGAAATCCGATGAATTCAGCGACATTCTTGCGACCGTGCGCGTCACGGCCGACGAGAAAACGGGCGGATTCTTCGTCGGCGCTCAACGGATCGCCGGCGGCGTCCGCGTCAGGATGATGACGGGCGGATTCGCGTCCGAAGGCGAGATCCTGACAGTGTTGAAGGAGGAAAAAGCATCATGAAAGCGGCCGGAAAAAGACGCATCAACGTGCTTGACATCCTCCTGATCCTGGCCGTCGTGCTTCTGATCGTCGCATTTTTCTTCCGGACGGAGATCCAGAAGCTGTTCGCGAAGAAGGGAGACGTGACGATCACATTCTCCTTCCAGCTCGATCAGGCGGATCCGCAGATCGCCGCGGGGCTGGCGGCGGGCACGGTCCTGAAGGACGAGGACGGGAACGTCATCGGAGAGATCCTCGACTGCAGAGTCGAGGAGGCGGTCGACCTGCTTTCGACGGCGGACGGAAGGACCGTCAGCGTCGCGAACGGAAGAAAGAAACTGACCTGCAGCGTCACCGCGAAGGGGTATGTGTCCGAGGACTTCCTGTATCTCGGCAACGGGCGGATGCTCGTTTCCGGTGACAGAATGAACGTGTCGACCGGCACCGTGTTCGCGGAGATCCTGGTGCTTGCGGTCAATTCCCAGTAGCCGTTTCTGCGGAGCGGATCGAACCTTCGAAATGCGATTATTCGGCAAAATGGCGAAAATTATTCACGAAATGCACATAAATTTGAATAGATGTCTATTGAAATTGCCCAAGAAGGTTGCTATAATAGAAAACGCTGAGTTTCTGCCGGAACCCTTTCGGCAGACGACAAAAGCGGAAGAATGAAAGACATTGACGGGAGAATTGCAATGATCAACAAGGAAATCACAATCAATAACGAGAAGGGCCTTCATGCCCGTCCTGCCACATTTTTCATCCAGAAGGCAAATACGTTCAAAAGTTCGATCTGGGTCTCCATTTCGGACCGCAAAGCCAATGCGAAGAGCCTTCTCGGCGTGCTTTCTCTCGGCGTTTCCAAAGGAGACACCGTGACGCTGATCGCTGACGGCGCGGACGAGGAAGACGCGATTCTCGGGCTGACCGAGCTGGTCGCAGGATTTGAAAGCTGAGCCTGTCTTCGGAACCGGAAGACGGCATAAGACGGCGGCCGCGCGGCGGCTGGCCCGAAATACGAATATCGGAGCGCCGGACGGCTCTTCGGTATTTTCTTTTTTTCGGGAGACGGACGCGGACCGATTGACTATGGCTTTTCCGTGTGGTATATTTGAGTGCGGAAGGAGGCGGAGCCGATGACAAAAGAGGAACTGTTCGAAAAAGCGAGACTGCTTCCCCTGACGCCGGGCGTATATCTGATGCGGAACAAAAAGGGCGTCGTCATTTACGTCGGGAAGTCGAAGGCGCTCCGCAACCGCGTCTCCAGCTATTTTTCCCCGTCCGTTCCGCATTACGGGAAGACGGAGAAGATGATCGAATCCGTCGACGATTTCGAAGTCTACCACACCGGGACCGAACTGGAGGCGCTCCTTCAGGAAAACGCCTTCATCAAGCAGTACATGCCCCGGTACAACATCAAGCTGAAGGAAGAAGAGGCGTATCCCTACATCCGCCTTTCGGACGGCCCCTATCCGAACCTTTCCCTGACTTATACGAGAAAGAGCGGAAAGGACAGATATTTCGGCCCGTTCTCCGGAGCGCACGTCGCGAAATCGATCATCGTCGCGGCGCAGAAGACGTTCGGGCTTCCGGCCTGCCGGAAGGACTTTCCGAAGGAGATCGGGAAGACGCGGCCCTGCCTGGACTATCACATCGGCCAGTGCTGCGGCGTCTGCATCCCCGGAAAAGTTTCGGAAAAGGAATATGCCGCCCGCGTCGGGCACGCCGTCCGACTGCTGAAAGGCGACTACGGGGGACTGGTCCGGATTCTGACGGAAGAAATGAACAAGGCGAGCGAAGCCGAACAGTACGAACGCGCCGCGTCCTACCGGGACTGCATCTACGCGGTGAAGAAGATCGGCGACCGGCAGCAGATCGTCGCGTCCCCGTCCGTGGAAGCGGACGTCATCGGCGTCTACTCGGACGACCTCGGTTCGTCCGTCGCGGTGCTTTTCGTCCGGAACGGCGCGATCACCGACCGCGAAACATTCTTCTTCGGCGCGGACGAGATCATGAACCCGCAATCGCTCGAAGGCCTGATCCAGAGATATTACGAACTGCGCGGATTCGTCCCGAAGCGGATATGCGTCAGCATGGAGCTGCCGGAAGAGGAAAGCGCGCTCCTGAACGCCTGGCTGTGCGAAAAAGCGGGATGCCGGGTGCAGCTGTATACCCCGCAGAGAGGGGAATTGCGCGCTCTGACCGACCGCGCGTGCAAGAACGCGGAGGAACTGATCCTTCACCGGCGCGCCGAGGAGGCGAAGCACGGGAAATTCCTGATCTCCTTCGCGCAGTTCACCCATCTGGAGACCGTTCCGGACCGGATCGAGTCCTACGACGTCTCGCATTCCGGAGGAGAATTCAATTCCTGCGGCATGATCGTGCTTGAAAAGGGCAAATTCGCCAAGAAAAAATACCGTTCGTTCAATATCCGGGACGTGGAGGGCGCGAACGACGTTGGATGCATCCGGGAAGCGCTTTCGCGGCGGTTCTCCCACGACCCGTCCGAAGAAGGATGGGCGTATCCCGATCTGATCCTGATGGACGGAGGAAACGCGCAGGTGCACGCCGCGCTCGATGTTCTCCGCGAAAAAGGGCTGGAGGATTCGGTCGCCGTCCTCGGAATGGTCAAGGACGAGCATCATAAGACGAGGACGCTGACGGACGGGGAGAACGAGCTTTCCCTCCTGAAAAGGCAGGACGTGTTCGTCTTCCTGTATACGATCCAGGAGGAGGTGCACAGGTACGCGCTTTCCAGAATGGACGTCAGAAGAAGAAAGACGGTGAAGCAGTCGAGCCTGACGAAGGTCAAGGGGGTCGGCGAAGCGAAAGCGCAGGAACTGCTCCGGCATTTCGGGACGCTGGAGGCGCTGCGGAAGGCAACGCCCGAGGAGATCGCCGAAGTGAAGGGGATCAATGCGGAAACGGCGGCGAATCTCGCCGCGTATCTGAAGGAGGCTGATGGGACATGATGCGGATCATCACCGGAAAGGCGCGCGGCGTCCGGCTGCGCACCCCGGAAGGACTGGAGACGCGGCCGACCGCGGAGCCGGCCAAGGAGGGACTGTTTTCCTCCATTCAGTTCGAACTATACGGGAAAAACGTCCTGGACCTGTTCGGAGGGACGGGACAGCTTGCGCTGGAAGCGCTTTCCCGCGGGGCGGAAAAGGCGGTCATCGTCGACGCGTCCCGGGAAGCGTCGGCCGTCATCAGGGAAAACGCGCAGAAAACGAAACTCGCCCCGCAGTGCAGGATCCTGACGGCGGACTGGAAGGAAGCTATCAAAATGCTCCGGGGCCGCGGAACGGCTTCCGAAACGTTCGACCTCGTCTTTCTGGACCCGCCCTACGCTTCGGGCATTCTGGAGGAGGTCCTGACGGAACTGACGTCCTCCGGAATTCTCGGGAAATACGCGATCATCGCATGCGAGAGCGACGCCGGCGGAGTCCCTTCCCCGATGGAGGGCTTCCGTCAGACGGCGCACAGATACGGAAAAACATACATCACCATTTATCGAGCGGAGGATGAGACATGAGGACAGCAATCGTTTCTGGCAGTTTCGACCCGGTCACGTTCGGACATCTGAATCTTGCGGAGAGAGCCCGGAAAATGTTCGACAAGGTCGTCGTTCTGGTCGGGAAGAATTCCGGGAAAACAGGATTCCTTCCGGACGCGATCCGTCTGGAGGCCGTCCGGGCGTGCTTTGCCGGCACGGACATCGAGGTCTGCCCCTTTGAAGGGCTGCTGGCCGAATTCCTGGGCCGGTTCGAGCATCCCGTGATCATTCGCGGCGCGCGCGACGGAAACGACTTTTCCTACGAATGCCAGGTCGCCGCCATGAACCGCGACATCGGCGGCATCGACACGGTCATTCTTCCGACGGAAGGGAACCTCGCGCACATCAGTTCCACCTACGCGCGGGATCTGATCCGCTACGGACGGACGCCGGAAGGCGTCGTGCCGGATCAGGCGTGGGAGGTCATCCGCGGATATCTGGAGGGAAAGCAGTGATCCCGAAAACGATCCCGATCCGGTCCGCCGCTCTGACGTATTTGCGCGAACCGCTGTCCGCGCCGTTCGGGTTCAAGGGGAGATATCTGGAAGAACTCTGGCAGACCGTCGTCCTTCTGGACAGCGGAAACTTCACCGCGGCTGCGCCGTGCGTGGAAAGCGTGCTCTGGTCGGACGCGAAAGTGTTCGGGGAACACCCGCCGGCGGAATCGTCCGCGCTGATGATGTCCGTGACGGAGCAGGCGCTGCGCCTGCTGAAGGGAAGCTCCTTCCGCACGCCGGACGAGGCGATCGACGGGCTGGTCCCCGAACTGAAGACATACGCGGACAGGATCTGCGGACGGAACGTCGCGCTGACCTTCGTTCTGAATGCGCTCGTCGGCGTGGACCTCGCGCTCTGGATGCTTTACGCGCAGGAGAACGGGCTCCGGTCGTTCGACGAACTGATCCCGGAAAGCGCGAAAAGCGTCATGCGGGAAAGATACCCGGAGATCGCGCACATTCCGCTGCTCTCCTATGCCGTCGGTCCGGAGGAGATCGGGCGACTGGCTTCTTCGGGGACGGGGTTGCTGAAGATCAAGATCGGAAAAGCGGTGCCCGGCGCCTCCGGGCATGAAGACGACATGCGTTCCATGCTGGAATGGGACAAGCAGAGGATCGCCGAGATCCACGAGATCGTCTCGCAGCATTCCACCGACCTGACGGAAGACGGAAAGATCCTCTACTATCTCGACGCGAACGGAAGATACGACAGTCTTTCCAGACTGGAGGCGCTTCTGGACGCCTGCGACAGGATGCATGTTCTGGACAGGATCGCCCTGCTCGAGGAACCGTTCCCGGAAGAGGCGGAGATCGACGTCGGACATCTGCCGGTCTGCGTCAACGCGGACGAGTCGGCGCATTCTCTGGAAGACGTCGAAAAGCGGATGCAGATGGGGTACGGCGCCGTTGCTCTGAAGCCGATCGCGAAAACGCTTTCCGTTTCCTTCCGGATGGCCTCCGCCGTCCTGCATGCGGGCGGGCAGTGTCTCTGCGCGGACCTGACGGTCAATCCGTGGCTCGCGGAATGGAACATGCAGTTCGCTTCGCGGATCAGACCGGTCCGCGGGATGCGTACGGGCTGCGTGGAAGTCAACGGAAACCAGAATTACGCCAACTGGGAGCGCATGAAGACGATGCTCCCCGCCGGGCTGACCTGGGAAGACGAAAAGAACGGCCGGTTCGTCCTGCCGCGTGATTATTACGAAAAGAGCGGGCTGCTGTTCGGGCGGAACGGATACGACGCTCTGTTCGAAGGGAAGCCTTCCGGACGTCCGGTCGTCCGGATCTGAAAACCGAAGAAAAAAAAGAGAACCGCGCGGCTTCCCCAGGAACGGGACGCCGGCGGTCGGGAGGAGAACGAAATGGAAAAAATCGCACTTCTGATGGATCCGGGCACGAGAAACATGGTGCTGAACGAAAAGACGATCCGCAGGATGGAGAAAATCGGTCCGGTCGTCCTGAATGAGGGAGACACGGAGCCGGATTACGTAAAGGAACTTCTGAAAGGCGCGACGATCGCGGTGACTTCCTGGGGGAACAAGCCGCTCGACGCGGATCTGCTGTCCGTCTGTCCGGACCTGAAACTGCTGATGCACGCGGCCGGCTCGGTGAAGCCCGTCGTCTCCGACGCGCTCTGGGAGAAGGGCGTCCGCGTCTCGTCCAGCGCGCCCATGCTCTCCATGGGCGTTTCCGAGACCGCGCTCGGATTCACGATCGCCGCGTCCAAGAACTTCTTCCAGCTGAACGACAGTCTGCACAACGGCGGCTGGGCGGAAGGGAAGGAGAACATCCGCGAGCTGTTCGACCTGACCGTCGGCGTCGTCGGCGGCGGATGGGCCGGCCGCCACTATATCGAGCTTTTGCGTCCGTTCCAGGTGGAGATCCTGCTCTACGATCCGTTCGTTTCGAAGGAAAAAGCGGAGGAGATGGGTGCCAGAAAGGCGGAACTCGACGAGGTCCTGAGGGAATCGGACATCCTGTCCATCCACGCGCCGTCCATTCCGGAAACATATCACATGTTCAACCGGGAAACGCTTGCGAAAATGAAGAAGGATGCCGTCCTGATCAATACCGCGCGCGGCTCGATCATCGACGAGGAGGCGCTCTGCGAACATATGAAGGCGGGCAATCTGAAATACGCATGTCTGGACGTTTACGACCCGGAACCGCCGGCAAAGGACAACCCGCTCCGCGCGATCCCGAACGTCATCATGACGCCCCATCTCGCCGGACTGGCGAACAACGGCCTGAAGAAGGTCGGGCTGCATTCCTGCGAAGAGATCGAACGGTTCCTTCGCGGAGAGCCGCTGGTGGCGGAAGTGACGAAGGAAATGCTCGCCCGGATGGCCTGACCGCAAACCGGCCGGAACAAAGAAGACCCCGGAGACCGCATTACGGATCTCCGGGGATTCATTTTGAAAAGGGGGGCTCAGGCGTTCAGTGCGCGGATGATCTCGGGCAGCAGACTGTCGACCTTGTCGTTGTCCAGCTGGCAGGTGCCGGCGTTGTAGTGTCCGCCGCCGCCGTAAGCGAGGCAAAGATCGCCGATGTTGACGTCGGACGATTTGTTGATGATGGACTTGCCGATCATGACTGCGGTGTTCTGCTTCTGGAATCCCCACGCGACGTGGACGGAGATCTGCGCGTCCGGGAATAGCGCGTAGATCATGAAGCGGTTGCCCGCGTAGATCGTCTCCTCGTTCCGCAGGTCCAGCACGACGACCTTGCCGTGCACTTTCGCGATCCGGAGCAGCTGCGCCTTGAACAGCTCCGCCTGCTCGAAATACAGGTCGACGCGTTCCTTGGCGTCCGGCAGCTCGAGGATCTCGTCGATGCTGTGGTCGAGACAGTAGTTGATCAGCTCCATCATCAGGTTGTAGTTGGAGATCCGGAATTCGCGGAAACGGCCGAGACCGGTCCGCGCGTCCATCAGGAAGTGGAGCAGCACCCATCCTTTCGGGTTCAGGATCTCGTCCAGCGTGAAGTCGGCGCTGTCGCCCTTGTCGACGGCGCTGATCAGATCTTCGGAAATGCGCGGGAACGCGGATTTTCCGCCGTAGTAGTCGTAAACGACGCGCGCTGCGCTGCGGGCGTGCGGATCGATGATCAGTTTTCCGCCGGTCTCGACGGCCTTCAGCCGGTCGACTTCGGATTCGTGATGGTCGAACGCGACGGAAACGCGGGGATCGTAGGGAAGGTTGGTCGTGATGTCGTTCGCGGACAGTTCGATCTTTCCGTCCTGAACGTCTTTCGGATGCACGAATTTGATCTCGTCGATCAGTTTGAGTTCCTTGAGCATCATGGCGCAAGCCAGACCGTCAAAGTCGCTCCTCGTCACCAGTCTCTTTTTCTGCTCCATTTTCAAAACCTCCGATATTGCATTTCTTTTTTCTTTTTTCAGATCCGCCGGATCAGACGGGGAGACCGTCGCTTCCGGACGGGCGGTTTTTCGCGTTCTCGATCTCCGTCTTGAAGATCGCGACGAACGCTTCGTTCGGCTCGAATTCCACGGACGCTCGTTTTTCCTGAAAGGCGAACACGAGCACCCAGTGGTCTCCGCCGATGTTCTGGGAATAGTTGGTGATGACGGACAGCCCCTTGTTGAGTCCTTTTTCGCGGAATTCCTTCTTCGGGACCAGGGCTTCGGCGTCCGCGAGGTCGATGACGGCGACGTCCGTCCGTTTGTTCCCGACGATCCGGGTCACGGTGAAGGTCCCGTCGTACAGCGTGTATTCCGTCTCGGTCATGGTGAATCTGTAAATGACGTAGACGCAGAGCGCGAGAAAGAAGAATCCGATGAACCGGATGAGTCCCGCGCTTTTCTGGATGAAGACGGACAGCGTGAAAATGCCTGCTGTCAGCAGAACGGAAACGCCCATCAGCAGGAAGACCTGCTTCATGTTCCGCTCGGGTTTGCACTTGTACATTTTTTGCCATTGCCTCCTTCCGGCGGTGGTTCCGTCAGTTTACTGCCGCGTCTGGTCGTACAGGATCCCGACCAGCGCGCGGACGGTGTCCCTGTCGCGCGGCTTCAGCGCGCGGAACTGTTCTTCGAACTCGTCGTCCGCCTTTTCGGCCACCGGACCCGGCGCCTGGTTCAGACCGGCCGCGAACAGGAGGTCTTCCAGGTCGACGTCGCCGAAGGACTTCGAGGCGATCTTGCGGATGAGCTTCGGACGCGGGGGATTCTCCTGAGAGGCCGTGTACAGCTTGCGCATCTGGCCGTAGCTGACGCCGCATTCCGCAGCGAACTGTCTCCAGGACCGGACGCCTCTCGCTTTCTCAAGAAGCATCGCGAAGATCTTCGGATTCCATTTGAGTTTGAAACGTCCGCTCATGCTTCCGCCTCCCCGCCGAGCGGGACGCCGTCTTCGGACAGCGCCGCGCCGATGACCGTCCCGAAAGCGGAAAGCTCCGGGATCAGAAAATGCATGCCGAACATCCGGTTCAGTTCCTCGAAGGTTTCGCGCGCCTGCGGCAGGCCGCTCAGATTTCCGATGAGGACGATGTTCTTCGTGTTCTTCTGCCGCGCCGCGAAAACCGCGAGCATGCCGACCGTTTCATAAATGAGGCTGAAGATCCCGCGCGCGATGTCGGCGGACGTCGCGAGGTCGTCCAGTTTGCCGAAGTTCGCCGCGGTGGCCTCGGAATGCAGGATGTCGTTGATGTTCTTTTTCGTGATGTCTCCGATCCGGAGATTGACCCTGGAAAGGTCGCCTTTCTCCGCGAGCGCGGAGATCTGAGCCGCACCGGTGACGCCGATCATTTTTTTGGACAGCCCGGTGAGCGTTCCTCCGCCGACGCCGGTGCCTCCGAGATATTCGCTGACGCCGTCCGCGGCGTAGACGTAGGCGGTGCCCGTGCCCATGCTCACCAGAATGGCTTCCGGCAGACCGGTCAGATACAGTCCGCCGAGCGCGTTCGCCCTGAATTCGTCCACGCGGACGGTCCTGACGCCGAACAGGGGCTCGGAAACGAACGCGGAACCGACGCCGGTGATCCTGATCTCGTCAATTTCCTGCAGAGGGATGTCGTTCTCGCTCAGAAAACGTCCGAACGCGCCGTAGACCGACGCGAGCGGATCGGTCGCCTTCACCTGAAGCGGTTTCAGCAGTTCGCCTTTGCGAAAGCCGATGATCTTCGTCGTGCTGCCGCCGATGTCGATGCCGATGATATACACTGGTCGTTTCCTCCGTTCTTTGGTTTCTCGTCTCATTTTATCATCATTTTTCGTCTTGTCAATTCCCAGAAAGATTATTTTCTCGATTTGCGCATTTTCCGCGCGGCGGCTTTTTGCGGACGGAAAGGGCGGATGCGGGGAAGGATGCGGCCGGATTCGTCGATTTCCCGCGGCCGTTTTCCGTTTCGCCTACTTGCAATCGCCCGCCGCTTGTGGTAAAATACACTGATATCGGAAAAACGCGTGCGCCGGACAGACCGGGACGCGCGGAAAGGAAGCCGGGCGAAACCCGGAAGGACGACTGATGCTGAACGATTCCGTCCGGAAGGACTTTCTGGAAAAACTCAGCGCCGGAAAATGCTCTCACGCGTACATTCTCGAGGGTCCGGCGGGCGTCGGAAAAGCGGAAACGGCGAAATGGTTCGCTTCCGCGCTGCTGTGCAGCGGCCGGAATCCGCCCTGCGGAGAATGCTTGGCCTGCAGAAAGGTCCGCGACGGATTCCATCCGGACCTGCACTGGTACGGCGGAGAAGCGGGAAGCCGGAAAGGCGGAACGCGCGCGGTCTCCGTGGACGACGTCCGGAGCCTGATCAGGGAAACCACCATGCTTCCGTCGGACGGGGACCGGATGGTCTTCGTCATCGAGGACGCCAACGAGATGCTGGCCGGCGCGCAGAACGCGCTGCTGCAGATCTTCGAGGAACCCCCTCAGGGCGTCTATCTCTTCCTGCTGACCGAATCGAGAAAGTCTTTGCTCCCGACCGTCCGTTCGCGCGGACAGACGGTCGTCATCTCCGGAGAACCGGACAGCGTGCTCGCGGAGCGCTTGCGCGCTCACTATCCGGACGCTAAGGAAAAAGAGATTTCCGCGGCCGTCCGCACGGCGGGCGGGTCGTTCGGAGCCGCCGAAGCCTTCCTGCAGAAGAAGGCCGCACAGGACAGGGAAACGGTCAGAACGTGGATGAAGGCGACCTTCGAAGGCAGCCGCTACGACCGGCTGTCCGTGATCGCCATGCCGAAATACAAACGGGAAACATTGCTTCCGCTGCTGGACCTGTTCTTCAGAATGACGTCCGACGTTCTGCTCGTGAAGTCGGGCGGGCAGCCGGTGCTTCTGGAAGCGGGGGAGGCCGCCGGATACGCCTCCCGGGCGACGAAGAAAAAACTGCTTTCCGTCTGCGACGCCGTCGCGAAGTGCCGGGCGCGCGTGGACGCGAACGGGAACATGACGGCGGACATGACGGAACTCGCCGTGTCGCTGTAGCCGTCTTTCCGCAACGGAAAAACGCATCATACTGGAAATCACACGAGGATCAGAGAATATGGAAAACGAATCCGAAAAAAGAAAAATCATCGACCTGACCGGCAACCGGGAGGAGAAGATCGCTCCGAAGAACCGCGACGCGTCTCCCGAGAGCGGAACCGCGCGCCCCGGAAACGGCGGGAAGTGGAAGGAAAGAAACAAGAAAAGACACGGAAAAGACCGCCGCGGATACCGCGACGGGAACCGTACGGAACGTGATGACCTGCCGAAGCAGGACGCTCCGGCCGGCGAAGAGACCGATCTGAACGAGACCGACGCCCCGGTCGCGGAGTACGCGGCGGAGCCGGACGTTTCCGCTATCGGCGCGACCATCGAAGTAGAGGAAACGGATGCCGGGGAAGCCGCGCCTCAGGAGGAGCCAGCTGTTCCGGAGGAACCGGTGGAAACGGTCGAGGTCGTCGGCGTCAGATTCCGCGGCACGGGCAAGGTCTATTTCTTCTCTCCGAACGGGATCGCCTTTGAAGCGGGCGACCACACGATCGTGGAAACGGTCCGCGGCGTGGAGTACGGCGACGTCACCATGGCCAACCGCATGATCCCTGCCAAAGACATCGTCCAGCCGCTGAAGCCGGTCATCCGCAAGGCGGACGCGAACGACATCGCGCGGTTCGAGATCAACTGCCGTCAGGAGGAGAACGCGAAACCCGTTTTCATCGAGAAATGCGCGAAGCATCATCTGGACATGCAGCTGGTGGACGCCGAGTACACCTTCGACGGCATGAAGCTCACCTTCTATTTCACGGCCGACGGAAGAGTCGACTTCCGCGAACTGGTCAAAGATCTGGCTTCCGTCTTCCACACGCGCATCGAACTCCGTCAGCTCGCGGCGCACGAGGAGGCGAAACTGATCGGCGGGCTCGGCCTTTGCGGGCGTCCCGTCTGCTGCAACCTGTTCCTGGCGGACTGCAAACAGCCCTCCATCCAGATGGCGAAGGACCAGAACGTTTCTCTTGCTTCGCCGAAGATCTCCGGCCTTTGCGGACGGCGGATGTGCTGCCTGCGGTTCGAGCAGGAGGTCTACGAAACGGAAAGCAAGCGAATGCCGCAGCCGGAGACCGAGATCGACACGCCGAAAGGAAAGGGGATCGTTCTGGAAAGCAGCTTCCTTTCCGGCAAAGTGAAGGTCAAACTCAACGACGACAACAGCATCCGGACGTATACCACGGCGGAGCTGAACGGCGAGGCGAGGCCGGAGAAGACTCCCAGGAAGCAGAAGACCGGACCGTCGGATTATCTGCTGTCCTACGGCGACGCTGCGGAACAGCCGGACGTGCCGGAAGAAAAGCGCGAAGAAAGACGTCCGGAGCCGAGACAGCCGAAACAGCACAAGCATCAGAAACAGCAGAAAC
>CACZRJ010000072.1 GCA_902783535.1 uncultured Ruminococcus sp.
AATACGGAATCTGCTCTTCATGCCAGTAAAAGCCTTTCAGTTCGAGCGATTTGAACGCGTCGCCGCTCATCAGGCCGATCATCTTGTTCATGTAGCCTTGAATGATGGTCAGTTTGCTGTCGAGGTTGAACGGCGTAAGATCGTCGAATTCCGTAAATTCCTCGACGCTGTCCGGAAGCTTCGGTATCGCCAGAAAGACAGGGTACCTGTAGTCAGCGGGAAGCCCGATCTGCGAAGCATATTTGGCGACGACTCTGTCAAGCGCCGTCAGATTCATTCCGGAAATCTCGCCGAACATCTCTTCTATGTATCTGTCCCAGCCCGAAGGGGATGTGAAGTCATAATTTGACGCACCGGACGGAAGGAAAAGCATTCCGTCGTACATCGTGTCGACGGGATTTCCTTCCGCATCGACGTAAGCGAAATACGGCAGAAGTTCCTTCTCGCTGTAATTCCCGACGGTATACATCAGACAGATGTTTCCGATGCCGTCAACAGGCTTCGCAATCCCGGCGTCTTCGGCTTTTTTGTCCGCGCCGGCGGATTTCGCAGACGCGGGATCTTTGCTGCCGTAAACGGTGATCTCGTCCATGTACAGGAATACGTCGCTCGCAAGCGCGACACGGACATATCTTGCACGGTACGGTTCGGGAAGCTTGACGTCCGCCGTCACAAAATCGACGACGGAGGAGCGAACGAGAGCGGAATTGTCAAACGACGCGACGGTACCGAAGTTTTCTCCGTCTTCCGAGACGGCAACAGAGCCGTATCTCGGGCAATAGATACCGGCGGCTTTCTGATGGAGGGCGTGGACCTCGACGCGGTCGACAGCGCATACGTTCTCGAGATCGATCGTCACGTAAAGAACTGTTCCGCGGTAGAAGGTCGCGAGCGCCTTGTCGGCATAGGACTTCTGAGACGCAAAAATACCGTCCGTCAATTTCTTTTCCGCACGGTACTTTTTATTCGGAAACGCGTTGTCGATCGGGCTTTCGTAAGAAATCCCGTAAGTTTTTCCGACAGAAAGGTTTTCCGATTCTGCGGAAGCGAAAAAAGCAGCCGGAGCGGAAGCGGCAAAGACAGTCATGATGATCACCAGTGCGCAGAGCGCTCTTCTCAAAAATCGGTTCATAATAGTACCTGCAGTACGGACGTCAGCCCAGGACGTTCCACATGTCCGTCAGAAGGCCGTAAGCCTTGCTGATTGCCAATTCAACTTATCTTTATAATACCACTTACGGGAAATAAAAACAACGAGCATAAAGCACTAAACTGAAGCTTTGATTTTGTGCATTTTGAACTTTTCAATGCAAAGCGGATGGACAGATTTCGCAGATGGCAAGCTTGATGCAGCAGCAAAGGAGCGGCGCCGCCTCGGCCAGCACGTTCAGCGACGGATAGGACGGTGCGATTCTGAGAATATTGTCGTCAGGATTGTTTCGATACGGGAACGGCGCGCCGGCGTCCGTGATCTTCAGGCCGGCTTCCGCAGCAAGTTCAACAACGCGCGTCGCGGTCCCTTTTGGAAGGGTCATGCAGATGAAGTATCCCCCGTTCGGCTTCGTCCAGCTCACGCCTTCGATCATTCCGAGTTCCTTTTCGAATACGGAATACAGAAGCTGGAACTTCGGATGAAGGATAGACCTGTGGACGTCCATCTGCTTCCGGATATCATCAGCGGACCTGAAAACAAGAGAATGCCTGAGCTGGTTCAGCTTGTCGTGTCCGATCGTCTGAATCTTCATTTCTTCCAGTATCCGGCGGACATTGCCCGCGCTGGAAGCCATGCAGGAGATCCCTGCGCCGGAGTAAGTGATCTTGGAAGTAGACATGAATTCGATGAACATGTCTTCGTTGCCGTATTTCTCGGCTTCCCGGAAAATGTTCAGAAGACGGTCCGGCGTGTCCGTCAGATCGTGAATGATATATGCGTTGTCCCAGAAGACGCGGAAGTCTTCCGCAGCCGGCTTCATCCTTGCAAAGCGGCGGACGACCTCGTCAGAATAGGTGATGCCTGTCGGATTTGAATACTTCGGAACACACCAGATGCCTTTGATGGTAGGATCCCCTGCGGCAAGGCTTTCGACGATATCCATATCCGGACCGTCGACGTTCATGGGAACGTTGATCATATGAATCCCGAAGAATTCGCAGATGGAGAAGTGCCTGTCGTATCCCGGCACAGGGCATAGGAAGGAGATCCTGTCGTATTTTCCCCACGGCTTGCAGCCGTCCTTGACGCCGTGAAGCATGGCGCGCGCAAGCGTATCGTACATGAGGTTCAGCGAGGAATTCCCGCCGACGATCACCTGTTCCATCGGAAGATCGAGCACTTCCCCGAACAGACGGCGCATCTCATTCAGACCCTCCAGACCGCCGTAGTTGCGGCAGTCCGTTCCCGTCTCGGAGAAGCACTGATCGTTCCGCGTGACGACGTTCAAAAGCGCGGAAAGCGTCTCCAGCTGTTCCGGAGACGGCTTTCCTCTCGACATGTCGAGTTTGCTGTTGCGCGCTTTATAAAACTCGTATGATTTTTTCAGTGACTCATGATCAAGTCTTTCAGACATTGCAGCGGCCTTTCTACATTTCAGCCGAGCCGGTCGTGCGCGGAAACGCTTCGACGTCCCGGATGTTTGAGATTCCCGTCAGATACATGATCAGCCTTTCGAAGCCGAGTCCGTATCCGGCATGCTTCACGCCGCCGTAGCGGCGCAGATCGAGATACCACTTGTAGTCTTCCATTTTCATCCCGATCTGATTCATCCGTTCCTCCAGGACGTCCAGACGTTCCTCGCGCTGGGATCCTCCGATGAGCTCCCCGATACCGGGAACGAGCATATCCGCTGCGGCAACGGTTTTGCCGTCGTCGTTCAGACGCATGTAGAATGCTTTGATCTCTTTCGGGTAATCGGTGATGAAAACGGGTTTTTCGAAGATGTTTTCCGTCAGATAACGCTCGTGCTCCGTCTGCAGGTCGCAGCCCCATTCCACGGGATACTCGAATTTCTGTCCGCTCTGCTTCAGAAGCGAGATGGCTTCCGTATATGAGCACCGGGCAAACGGAGAATCAGCGACGAAAGACAGGCGTTCCTTCAGATTCTTGTCAATGAACTGGCTGAAGAACGCGATCTCTTCCGGGCAGTTCTCAAGCACATTCCGGATGACGTATCTCGTCATGTCTTCGGCCAGGTCCATGTCGTCGTCCAGATCGGCAAATGCGATCTCCGGCTCGATCATCCAGAATTCGGCCGCATGACGGGGCGTGTAGGATTCTTCCGCGCGGAAGGTCGGACCGAACGTATATACGTTGGAATATGCCAGAGCGAAGCATTCCGCCTCCAGCTGACCGGACACCGTCAGATTGGTCGCTTTTCCGAAGAAATCCTTGGAAAAATCGACCTTTCCGTCATCCGTGAGCGGAGGATCCAGCGGGTCCAGCCTCGTGACGCGGAACATGTTCCCTGCTCCTTCCGCGTCGCTCGCGGTAATGAGCGGCGTGTTGACGTAAATGAATCCGCGCTCCGCAAAGAACTGATGGATCGCCTGGGCGGCGACGGAGCGAACGCGGAATACGGCATTGAATGTGTTTGAACGCGGACGCAGATGCGCGATCGTCCTGAGGTACTCGAACGAGTGGCGCTTCGGCTGAAGCGGATAGTCCGGCGTGGACTGTCCGGCGATCTCGATGGACGCGGCTTTCAGTTCGAACGGCTGCTTCGCGCCGGGCGTCAGAACGAGCGTGCCCTGTACGATGAATGCGGCGCCGATATTCTGCTTCGCGACCGTCTTGTAATTTTCCAGATTCTGTTCTTCAAAAACGATCTGAAGATTCTTGAAATATGTTCCGTCGTTCAGATCGATGAACCCGAACGCGTTCGATGACCGGATGTTTCTGGCCCAGCCTCCGACGAGAATGGTCTTTCCGTCAAAGGCGGGCGCGTCTTCATAGATCGTCCGTATGTTTGTCAGGCTTTTCTTCAGTGACATTTGTCTGCCTCCTCACGTATGTTGCATTTTTCGGTATTTCTTTTTTCTCTATGATCTGAAGGTGCTCTTCTTTGAGCTCCTCCAGCTGTTTATTTCTTTCCGCGATTCCCGCGATTTCGCCTTTGTGTCTGCCCTTCTTCACGATCGCATAGGATGCGAAGGCAAAGCCGATCTCGAAGATGACCATCAGCCACCAGAAGTAGACGGTCAGATAAAGGATCTCGACGCGTCCTTCCAGCACGGTGTCGAATACGTCGTACGGATTGAAGATCCTGAGGACGGCCGCGACGGATCCGCCGAGGAACCATGACGGAAGCACGTTCCAGAAAAAATAGACTGCGATGACTTCAAATACGGCGTACCCCGCCAGAAAATGAAGAAAATTTCTGGATTCCCGCGTCGTGTCTTTTTTCCGGAATCCCTGCCTGAACCCGAACCATTTCGCCGCAAAGTAGCGGAGAAGGATCATCAAACCCGCAGTGATCAGTCCGTAAAGAGGATAAACGACATAAAAATTCCGGGACATGTCCTTGGTGTGCGTCAGCGAGTCCGGCGGAACGATCCATCCGAACACGGTACCGATCGCTTCGGCGATCAGGAACGGAACGAACAGGACGACAAACATGAAGAAAATGTTCACGATCCAGACCGACGCCGTCTGTTTTTCTTCCGGAATCGTCTCTGTCCTGTCTTTATTTAATTCTTCTCCCCAGTTATTCTGCATGATTTCACCTTACGAGCCGGAAAAATCCGGATCGTTCCATGAAGAGATCGTCTCTCCGCATTTTTCCTGCAGTCTGGATGCGGACCCGGCGTAGAACATGACCGTCAGAACATCGATCAGCCTGTTGCGGCTGCCGGGAACGGGTTCGCTGTAGGACCTGGTGATGCGGTCGATAACGGAGCGCAGTCTTCCGTCGTCAGGGATCGATCCGTTTCCCGCAGCGTCTTCCTCCAGCGCGAGCACGGTATTCACATAGTAGTTGTAAAGACCGGAGTCTCTGATCAGATCGTCGCTTTCGTCGTTCAGATGCCCGTTGATATGCGCGAGAAGCTTTGAAATGGTGTCGATCTTCAGGCTCTGTCTGAGAAGATTGATCAGAACGATCCTGCAGAACTGGTCGCGGCTGTATTTCTTATGGACGGGCGGCGTCAGAAAACCCCGCCTCACCCAGTTCTGCACCTCATACGGAGCAAGTCCGGTCATGCTGCAGATCTGAGATAGATAAAGCCCGCCGGAAAGATACAGGGTGTCCAGAAATGCGGACGCCATATTCTGTTTCGGCTCTCCAGCGGCGACATTCAACCCGGGCAATCTGTTCACGGCTGACTCCTTGCATTTTCGTTTTAAATGTTTATATCATACAATCAATTGATTGTCAAGACCGCGGAATGCGCATTTTCAGAAAAGCAAGACCGGCAGCGTTCCGCTGCCGGAAAAGAGGGGCCGTTGGCATCAAGAAACGTAAAATGCGCGGTCCGGAAATGCATATACGGCAGACCGGTGAGAGTAAACGGCAGGATACCCGGAAGCGATGTCCGGGATTTTTCCGGCCGATGAACCGTCGTCAAGGTCGAAAATGCAAGTCTCTCCGGAAGACATTTCCGCCGCCATGAAGTGCCCGAACAAAGTACATTCTTTCACATCGGATTCGAAAGTGAACCTGCCGGATTCTGCAGCGATCCCCGTTCCGTCGGAACGGACAGCGCAAAAGCAGCATTCCGTGTCTTTGTCGCTTTCGTACGCTGCGACAAAGGATCCGTCGGCGGAAAACGTCCAGTAAGACCTGTTTCCGAAATCTGCAAGGACGGTTTTCGTCCCTGTTTTCAGGTCGATCGATTCCAGCCGGTCGTATTCATAGTCGTCATCCGTATCGGATTTGCAGAGCAGGTGGTCGGAGAAAAATGTCAGCGGATAGCATTCTGCGAGTTCCGTCTCCCCTGAGAAGGAATAGATCTTCTCCCCGCTCTTGTTTATGACTGCGTAGTCCCGGTCGTCTCCGTGCTTCAGCGACAGGATCGCGTATCCGTCGCACTGCCGGACGATCCGCGGATACTCCACGGCTTTTTCCTTGTAGTAGAGGACCTTCGGCGAACTGTTTCCGTTTTCCGAATACAGCAAGACGTACGGGCACGGATTTCCCGAAACCGCATCCTTGTCGTATTCGATCTCGAAACGGCCGCTGCGCAGATATTCGTCTCTGCTGAATTGATATAGTTCGGGAACCTCTTCCGGAAGCGTCCAGTTGTTTTCCGAAGCAAGATATCTGTAAATCCTGCAGGAGATCACCGTCTCTTCCGAGGATTCGTCGTATCCGTCGGCGATGACGACACATAAGTCCCCTTCGCGTGTAAAGTCGGACGAAATCAAAGCCGGAAGCGCAGTTTCAGCATTTATGTTGGAAATTATCCTTATCTTCTTGGCTTCCTCCCCGCCGAGTCTGATCTCGTATGCCAGTCCGAGTTCTTCCGGAAAATCTGCCACCTGAAAGGTCCTGACCGCAGACGCGTACGGTTCTTCCGCTTCTGACGTCTGAGACGGTTCGGGATCGGTCGAAGAGAGACCGGGATCCGTGCTTTCCGGGCTTTCCGAAGAAAGAGAGGACGCGTCTCCGGAACTGACGATGTCCGGTTCGCTGCCGCAAGCGGAGAAACAGACTGCCGTCAGGCAGAGAAGCAAAGCAAATAAAAGGAAGAAACAAGTTTTTTTCATCGTCGGTTCCTCCTTCGCTCAATGACTTGCTTTCCTTTTTCTGTCCAGCGTTTCACGCCTTTTTTCGAGCGCAATGATCTTTTTGACCCGGCTGACCGTTTCATCAAGAACGAGATTTTCGACCGCATAGTCATACTGGTCCCTGTAGCTCATTTCCTCTTCATATCTTTTCAGCCTGATCTCAATGTCCTCGGGCTTGTCACCGCGGCCGAGAAGCCGTTTGACAAGGATCTCCTTGTCCGCGTAGAGGAAGATGGTGACGACCTTCATCTCGTCATGCAGAATGCGGCTGAGATTCAGAGCGCCCTTGACGTCGATGTCCTTCAGGATCGTTTTCCCTGTCTTCGCGGCATTCGCGAGGAGGACGCGGGAACTGCCGTAGTAATTCGTGTGAATGTGCTCGTACTCATACAGTTCTCCGGATGCGATCTTTTCCTTGAACTGCTCATGCGTCAGATAATGATAAGGAAAGCCTTCCCGCTCGCCGGGGCGCATGTCGCGCGTCGTATACGTCGGCATCAGGACATATCTCGAGTTTTTCTGCGACAGCAGGATGTTCATGACCGTGTTTTTGCCCACCGCGGAGCAGCCGGATAGTATTACAAACATGACGGGCCTCCTTCGTCAAAACGGACAGGTATCAATATGATATGAAGTATAATCATCTTTGATGAAAAGTCAAGTATTCTCCCTGACGGAGCCCGACTTTATCGAAATGATTCCGCAGAGAATTCAGCACGTGTTTTTTGTCTCCGCTCCATTTGGGAGCGATCAGCGTCCGCTTGTATCCGTCTCCCGTCATACGGCCGACGGAAATCCCGGGGTCCAGCCACCGGATGCATTCCGTAAGAATGCGCATGTATTCGGGGAGCGAAAAAGTCGCGATCAGTCCTTTTCCGTATTCTTCCGCATACCGCGTTCCTTTCAAAATGTGAAGCATATGAAATTTCACGCAGTCGGTCTTTCCGTTCACAAAGCGTACGGACTCAAAGATCTGCTCAGGCGTCTCTCCCGGCAGTCCGATGATCAGGTGCGTCGTGACGCGGATCCCGTGATCTCTCAATTTTTCAGCCGCTTCCGCATAGACGGACGACGGATATCCTCTGCCGAACGAAGACGCAATCACGTCGTTTGCAGTCTGCAGCCCCAGTTCCACCCATACGGGTTTCACTCTCGCGTATTCGGAGAGCATCTCAACGATATCGTCAGGCAGGCAGTCCGGTCTGGTGCCGACAGACATCCCGCATACGAGCGGGTGTGTGATTGCCTCATCAAAAACAGTCTTCAGGCATCCTGACGGCGCGTAGGTATTCGTGTGATCCTGAAAGTACGCGATCAGAGAAGGAAGGTTGCCGTTACCCTGCTGACCCGCAGGCAGTTTGCTTCGGACGCGGAGCGCGGCCGCTTCGATACGTTGAGAAACGCTTCCTACGGATTCGGAGAATTCTCCGGAACCCGTGCAGAAGGCGCATCCGCCTGCTCCGAGCGTGCCGTCCCTGTTCGGGCAGGTGCAGTTTGCGCTGAGAGATACTTTATAGGCTTTTCTCCCGAACAGTTTTCTGTATTCTTCGTTTTGCGTGTAAATGCTGCTTGTTTTCATGCGGTCCATCCTGTTTCCGGCAATACCGGAAAAATGCAAAAATTGCTCGTCAATCCCGAAAAAGAGTTGCATTTTTCCTTTCTGTGCCGTACAATGACATTTGAAAAGAAAAACGGAGGCTGAGTATTACTATGAAGAGCTACCCGATCGCACATATCAACGGCGCCCGCGGCGAAGACGAACTCGTGATCTATCAGGGCACCGGAACGACAAACACGAACCGTTACGGACTGGAAGCATGCGTGCTGAACGGACGCGTCGTCAAATTCGGAAAAAACAACAACGCGATTCCGGAAAACGGATATGTCATTTCCGGGCACGGGAAAGCTGCCGGATTCCTGTCGGAAAACGCCTGCTACGGCGCGGCAGTCGTGTGGGATCCCGAGCGTCAGACGATCAGTTTTATCGTTGACAGCGAAACCAAGCGCAAAACGGCGGAAGATGCCTGCGAGCGGATACGTGTCCGCATACGTTCCCTGGAAAGCAGGCACATCCCTTACGATGCTGCGGCGACGAAAAAGATCCTGAGCCGTGCCGAAACGCTGATCTTCCAGAACAAGCAGGAGACGGCGTCTTCCGTTCTCGAGGAGGCATACTATCTGACGACCGAACCCAAGCGTGACGAAGTCAGGGCCGTTTGGCACAGACCGACCGAGCATTCCGAGGAAGAAGTCGAAGCGACCGTCAGAAGATTCGCCGAAGCGGGATTCAACCTTTTCCTTCTCGAGACCAATTACGAAGGCTACGCAACGACCGCGAGGCTGGCGCATCCGTGGCTCCCCGTCAGGAAAGGATTCGAGCACTTCGATATCCTGGACGCATTCATCAAAGCAGGAAAGAAATACAATGTCCGCATGCACGTCTGGTTCGAGGACTTTTTCTACGGCGTCGAAGGATACGGTTGTCCGATCATGGAGTATTATCCGGAATACATGGCCAGGAGGAAAGACGGCGGCCTGCTGCACGACGGCTACGACAGCTTTTATTTCCTGAATCCGTCCATGCCGGAAGTGCAGAAGCTTCTTCTTGACGAGATCAGGGAGATCCTTGACAATTACGAATTCGACGGATTCCAGCTGGACTACATCCGTTATCCGGTCATGAAGGGCGTCGACAGGTCCGCGGGATTTGAGCCGTATACGAAGGCGGCTTTCCTGAAGGAGACCGGGATCGACGTCGACCTGATCCTGGATACCGGTTCGGAAGAATGGAAATCGTTTACGGATTGGAGAACAGCCAGAGTGACCGCCTATGTGAAGTCCGTTCGCGAACTGATGAACAGCTACCGTGAAAAAGGGCGCAGCATCATTCTTTCGACCGCCGTTTTCGGCGTTCCCGGAGAAGCGATCCGGCTGAAATGCCAGGATTGGGGCACCTGGGTCAAGAACGGCTGGCTTGACGCCATCTATCCGATGGCCTATCTGGACGACGCGGAAGACGTCGGAGAGGAAGTCAGGAACATGGTCGTCAATTACGGGGAGTCGCCGAACATCTCGGGACTCGCGCCGATGTACAATCATCTCCCCTACATCGAAACGACGAAACAGGTCGAGGAATGCAGAAAGGCCGGCGCGGCGGGCGTTGCGTTCTTCTGCGCACGAAGCTTCGACGACGAACAGCTGAACAAGTTGAAGAAAGGCGTTTTCAGGGAAGCCTGAGCATCTTTCCTCAGATGACCTGGAACAGATAAAACTTCAGATATTCGGTCTCCGGAACGTTCCACAGGATGGGATGGTCCGGAGACTGTTTTCTTCCTTCGATCTGGCGGAGCTGAACGGAGGCGGCGGCAGCGGATTCGGACAGCATCGTACGGAAAAGCCCGTCCGTCATGAAATGAGAGCAGGAGCAGGTCGCGAGATATCCGCCCCGAGGCAGAAGCCTCATTGCGAGCGTATTCAGGCGCTTGTATCCCGAAAAAGCATTCTGGACTGTTTTTGCGCTCTTGGTGAACGCGGGCGGATCAAGAATGATCAGATCATACGGGTTCCCGCCCTTTTTCAGCTGGTCCTCAAGATAATCAAACATATCGGCGCAGACGAAGCCGATCCTGTCCTCCATCCCGTTCAGAGAAGCGTTTCTTCGCGCAGAATTCAAAGCGTCCTCGGAACAGTCCAGTGCGGTCGCGGCAGACGCGCCGCCGGCCAGGGCGTTCATGGCGAACGCGCCGGTATGCGTGCAGCAGTCGAGAACACGCTTCCCTCCGGCGATCCTTCTGACGGAATCCCGGTTGAATTTCTGGTCAAGGAAAAAGCCGGTTTTCTGGCCGTGGACGTAGTCGACTTCGAACCGCAAACCGTTTTCCGTGATCAGCGCCTTCCCGTCCGGGCTCGCCGACTCCCCCGGAAAATGGAAGTATCCGGTATGGACGGCCATGCCCTCCTTTTCGCGCAAAGGCGAATCGTTTCTCTCATAGACGCAGCTGACATTCTCGCCGGATTCCGAAAGCACGCGGATCAGAAGCCGGAAGAGCATGTCCTTGCGCTGTTCGATGCCGAGCGAAAGCACCTCCGTGACGATTACGCTGCCGAATTTGTCGACCGTCCATCCGGGAAACTGATCCGCTTCGCCGAAAATCAGACGGCAGCAGGACAGGTCCCCGCTCATGACCGTTTTTCTGTATTCGACCGCGTAGCGGATGCGCCTTTCCCAGTATTTCTCGTCGTACGACTGATTCGCATCTCTGCAGAAAACCCTGACGCGGATCTGGGACACGTCGTTCACGAACCCGGCACCAAGCCATTTTCCTTTCGGATTCAGGACGTCGACGACGTCTCCGGAAACGTACGTTCCCGAAGAAGAGACGACGTCATCCGCATAGACCCACGGATGCCCGTTCCTGATGCTTTTTTCCGCTTTTGCGTTCACTGTCAGTCTGCAGTTCATTTCCTTCATATGCGTCGCCTTTCAACATGAGCTGATGATGCCGGATGATTCCGCCGCTATACTACCACAACGGAGGAGCAGAATGCAAGAACCGCCGGACCTCTTTTTGACCGGATTCGTGAAAATGTTTTTCGTCCGAAACGAAAGAAACGGTTGCAATGTCTTCCCGGAGGCATTATAATCGTATCGGAAAGAATGACGCAAGGAGAACTTTGCCATGCCGAACAGTCTTCAGGTCAAGGTCGTGAAGACAGACGAGAGAGCCGTCCTGCCCGCCTATGCGACCGCGCATGCGGCCGGAGCAGACCTGTGTATTCTGTCTGACGTCCCGGTCGTCATCAGGCCGCACGAAACGGTCCTGGCGCATACAGGACTATCCATGGAGATCCCGGAAGGATATGCCGGGTTGATTTTCGCACGCAGCGGGCTGTCGACAAAAAGAGATCTCGCCCCCGCAAACAAGGTCGGCGTCATCGACTCGGACTATCGCGGAGAGATCATGGTCCCGCTGCACAATCACGGCGAAACAGCGCAGACGGTCATGCCGGGAGAGCGTATCGCGCAGATGCTTTTCCTGGAGTGCGGGAAAGCGGCCTTTATCGCGTCCGACGCGCTTGAGGGATCCGAGCGCGGCGCCGGCGGATTCGGATCGACAGGAACGTGATGGAAAACATTCACAACCAGGCACCCTGCCTGCTGTTCGACCTGGACGGAACGCTTGTCAACACGACGGAAGGCGTTTTGAAATGCGTGGTTCACGCCCTGAAAAAAATGTGCAGACCGATCCCCTCTCAGGAACAGCTGAAAAAATACATGGGACCGCCGCTGACGGAATCCTTCCGAACGTTCGCGCACATGACGCCGGAAGATGCCGTCCGGGCGGAGCAAATTTACAGAAACAGATACAGACGCTACGGCAAAAATGAGATCTCTGAATACCCCGGGATCCGTTCGCTGCTGGAAGAACTGCATTTGTCCGGCCGCCGGATGGCAGTCGCCACCTCGAAACTGGAAAAAACGGCCGTCGGCGTCCTCGATTCTCTCGGATACCTGCCGTTTTTCGAAACCGTGTCAGGCTCGACCCCGGACGGAAAGGTCAGTTCAAAGCCCGACGTCATCAAACAGGCGATGGAGCGGCTGGGCATTCATGATCCTACCGCCGTCTGGATGATCGGAGACAGAAAATATGACATTCTCGGCGCCAAAGCGCTCTATATAAAATCTGTCGGCTTTTATACCGGAAACGCGGAAGCGGGCGAAATGGAAGCGGCCGGAGCCGACTTCATCGCGCATTCATCCGGAGAACTCCGGGACATCCTGCTGAAAATACATGAAACATAAAAAGGTGAAATGACATGAACCTCATCGACGGCAATCAGAAGTCGCTGGCAAAAAACTGGAAGTGCGGAATGTCGACCAGCGCGTTCGGGTATCTGGACGAAACCGTTTTCCGCGCGTATGCAGAGAGCAATATCCGGGTCATGGAAATCTCGCTGTCCGAAATTCAGACAGACAGTCTGAACTGGAAAGCGCTTCCTGTACTTTCCGAATCTCACGGCGTCGAGATCCGCTCCCTTCACCTCCCCTTTTACCCTTTTGAACATAACAACCTCGCAAGCTTCGACGCGAACGTGAGAAAAATGACGATCGATGCGCACCTTGAGAGGATCAGGCATATGAGCGAAGCGGGCATCCGCATCGCCGTTGTCCATCCGAGCGGAGAGCCGAACAGCCCGGAAGGAAGGCGGGAGCAGCTGAAGATCTGTCGGGATTCACTTGCTTCTCTCGCCGAGGCCGCATCGGCATACGGCGTTTCCGTCGCGGTGGAAGACCTGCCCCGGACCTGCCTCGGAAACTGCAGCTCGGAAATCCTGTTCCTGACTGAGTCGCACCCCAATCTCTGCGTCTGCTTCGATACGAATCATCTCCTGACGGAGACAAACCACAGTTTCATTTCCGCCGTCGGAGGCAGAATCAAAACGATTCACGTTTCCGACTACGACATGGCGGACGAAAAGCACTGGCTCCCCTATGAAGGAAAAACCGACTGGGTGGAACTCGTGACGGATCTTGAAAACGCAGGATACGACGGACCTTTTCTGTATGAGGTCCCCATGAAATGTCCGCGCACACTGAACCGCAGGGATCTTGTTCCGGGAGACTACTACGCCAACTATCTCGCGTGCATTTCAAAGAAACGCCCTTCTCCGATTCAGTAGATTCATTATTCCGGAATGAAAAAGACGCTCCGCAGCAGCCGGGCGTCTTTCAATTTCGTCTCCGTGTCAAACCGAAGCGCTGTCCATGTTATTTATGAACACCCGTTCACAGTTCAGGGCGTCCGCTTCCGAGGCGTCGTGCGTGACAAGGACCAGAAGCTTGTCCTTCTCCTTTTCTCTGATGAGTGAAATGATTTCATCCTTGATGTCCCGGTCAAGCGCCGTAAAAGGCTCGTCCAGCAGAAGGATG
>CACZRJ010000073.1 GCA_902783535.1 uncultured Ruminococcus sp.
CCGTATCCGGAAGCATTCCCCGTTTCGTCTCTCTGATGAATGAAACTGCCGTTTCCATGGGTTGTTACAATACACATTTCGCTAATGCGCACGGATATCATGACGATGATCATTATTCGACTGCCCGTGATATCGCGGTCATTGCGAGAGAAGCTATGAAAAACGAAACCTTTCGTGAAATTGCAGGCACTGTTACATATCAGATTCCCCGTTCAAATATGCAGCGTGCAAGAACGATTACGACAAAAACCGAATATATGCTGACCGGTTCTGAAGAGAAGCCGAACAAGTATTACTATGAATATGCGACAGGCGTAAAGACCGGATCACATTCCCGTTCAGGATACTGCTTTGCCGGATCCGCTTCCAGAAACGGAGTCGATCTGATTTCAGTCGTAATGTATACCGGAAAACGGGCCCGCTGGGCCGATACAATCAAGTTGATGAATTATGGCTTCAGCCAGTATATGAGTGTTACGCCAGTTGATTTGTACAATATGCATCCTATGACGATTGAAACCAGCAATTATTCAACTTCTGACTCCGACCGGGGAAAGATCCGGCTGATCTGTTCTCCCGCCGAATGAACGGAAAATGTATATATTGTGTCCACAAAAACAGATATCAGGCGCATGGCCGACAACCTGAAAGATATCGTTCTGATTCAGTATACACGTGATTTTCAGGCTCCGGTTACCGCCGGAGAGCAAATGGGCACAATGACGTATTTCCCTGAAAAGGGCGATCCTGCCGTCTATATTCTCTCAGCATCCAGAAGCGTTGATCAGCGGGAGAATGTTCCGAAAACGCTGGAAGAGATTATCTACGAAACATACGCGGATCCAAATCCCTTTCCTCCCTTCAGTTTTGAGTTTGCCCTGATTCTTTTCGGACCCCCGCTGGTTATCATTGGTCTGATCGCTTTTCTGATTGTGCGAAAAAAGAAAAAAGGAGCGCGCGGAATGCGTACTCCCAAGCCTGTTAACCGGTATGTTAAATGATGATTATTCATGTTTCCGCCGGCAGAAGAACACAGAACGTAGTCCCGCATCCGGGTTTTGATCGAACCCGGATTTTTCCGTTATGTGCGATAACGATAATTCGCGCGATACTCAGTCCCAGTCCGTGTCCGCCGGTTTCTGATTTTCTGGCTTTATCGCTTCTGTAAAAACGGTCAAATATCTTCGGAAGGTCTTCCTGGGAAATGCCCTGGCCTTCATCTTTTACAGCAAGGCAGCACATGCCTTCCTTTTCTTTTGTGCATGAAAGCGTTACAGTAGACCCCGGTTCGGAATATTTAACCGCATTGTCGCACAGGATACGAAGCACCTGCTTCATCATATTCCGGTCAGCTTTAATCTGCATGGATTCAATCCCCGCCTGATCAAACTTATATTCTGTATGGACCATGGTTTCTTCTTTCTGTACTTCATTTACGATTTCAGCAGGATCAAAAGCTGATATTTCCATCATCAGCGTTTTTTTGTCATGACGGGCAAGGAAAAGCAGGCTTTCAACAAGATCTTTCATTCCTTCCGTTTCCTGAGAAATCGCAGTAATTCCTTCATCCAGTACGTCCGGATCGTCTTTTCCCCATCTTTTAAGCATATCCGTATAACCCCGTATAACAGATATCGGCGTCCTGAGCTCGTGGCTTGCATCGGAAACGAACTGTTTCTGACTGTTATAACTCCGTTCGATGCGGTCAAGCATCCTGTTGATCACTGATGCCAGGTCTTTCAGTTCATTTTTTGTCCCTGCGATATTGATCCGGTTAGACAGATTGCTCTCGGACAGTGTTTCAGCCATGGAAGCAATATCACGGATCGGAGCAAGCACACGTTTGTTCAGACGCTGATCATGGCGGAAGAAATAAATCATTCTGAATATATCGCATAGAATAACGCCGCATATCATCATTATCCAGAAAACCCATAAATCATGGATATTCAGGCTGACGAGCCACTGGCTGCCATCCCGTGAACCGTAATAGAACCGGATCTCTTCCCGGCTGAAAATATTCTGAAAAATCACAGAAAGCTGCTGACCAAGCCGCGGGAAGAAATCCTGTTCCGGTACAGTCAGGGAAGGTTCGGCTTTCAGATATCCGTTTTCAATAGTATTCCTTGTTTCCTCAGGAACTGAAGGAATCATGCTTTGCAGTTCGCGTGAAACAGGATAACTGATAAACAGGCACAGCATAATGGTAAGGATCATTGCCACGGCGATAAAACTTCTGATCATCTGAACGCAGTAATGCAGCGCGATCCGGAATGTAAGGGAAAGCCTGATTCTGCTCAAACCGCCGTGTACTTTTCCGCTTACCCTGTTTGCTATAACAAAGTCACGCGTTCCGTTTTCTTTGATATTCTGTTTTTCATTGCCTGTTTTGCGGGTTTTATTCTTCTTCATAATCAAACAAATAACCGACTGACCTGATCGTGTGGA
>CACZRJ010000074.1 GCA_902783535.1 uncultured Ruminococcus sp.
ATCAGGCTGAGGGTAGTCAATCCCGGCTCGCAGGTTTACTGCAAGCCCCCGCTTCAAAGCCCATCAGGGCTTAAGCGGTGGGTGGTTGACGGGATTCCCTTCCTTTCACATATATGTTTGTGCTTTCCCTGCGGCGGGCCGGATCAGCCCGCGACGTCGTTGTAGAACAGGATCTCGTTGGGATAGCGGTAGCCGAGGACTTCGCGCGCGTAGCGTTCGATATACGCGTCGTTGACTTCTTCGTCTAAACGGTATTTCGTCTCGGCGATGTCGTCGCGGATATCGGCGATCTGGTGCTCCAGTTCCGCTTTTCTGTCGCGCAGATTCTTCAGCTGGATCTGCATGTTGATGACGGAAATGAACAGAACGACAAGGATCGCGCCGCACGCGATCTTCAATGCAAGGCTGACCCGGTGGGTTCTCACGATGCTCCGTTCCTCCGTTTCCTTTTGTTTGTCTGCTTTACCCCTTCCTCAGCCGGGAAGGACTTCGTACATGGCGGCCGCGTCCTCTTTTCTTGCGTGTTCGTCCACGGACAGAACGCGGATCTTCGTGACGCGGGTCCCGAACGTGATCTCCAGCAGATCGCCCGGCTTGACATCGTAGGACGCCTTTGCGGTCTTTCCGTTCGCCGTGATCAGTCCGGCGTCGCACGCCTCGTTCGCGACCGTCCTGCGCTTGATGACGCGGGAGACTTTCAGAAATTTGTCGAGACGCATAATGTTCCTCAAGAGATGGGCAGAGACCGGCATCAAAATGCCGGTCTCCATTTTCAATACAGCTTATTTCGCGACAGCGTCTTTCAGAGCTTTTCCGGCAACGAACGTCGGGACTTTCTTCGCTTTGATGTTCATCTTCTTCTTGGTGAAGGGGTTCGTTCCTTTGCGAGCGGGACGGACCTTGACCTTGAAGGTTCCGAATCCGACGAGCTGGAAGCTTCCGCCGGCGGCGAGTTCTTTCTTAATGTTCTCGAAAACCGCTTTGACGGCCTCTTCGGCTTTTTTCTTCGTCAGTCCGGCATCTTTTGCGACAGCATCGACAAGGGTAAGTCTGTTCATGGTTTTCCTCCTAATAATATATATTTCGATTTCCACTGTGGATTATATCACGCATTTTTGCGTTTTGCAACGGCTATTCGCGAGATTTTCAACAAATTTGTGCGATTTTTTACAGATTTCTGCTTCTCGACCGTCTAAAACCTCAAAATTCGAGTCCTTGCGTTTTTTCCTGCGGCATTCCCGCAAAAAACGGGAAAGAGCTTTTTTGCTTTCAAAATTCCCGTCGCTGTTTGGAACCGCATGCGCCGGAAGTCCGTGAGAAGCAGCCGGTTCCCGCCTATGACCCGGATTCTTCGCCGTCTCCGCTTTCCGTCTTTCCGCCGGGCAGCAGGCGGAGCAGCTTCTTTCCGAACGGAAGCAATGCGATCTCTTCCCGCGTGATCCCCTTCGTCAGCCAGAGCGCGGCGGCGTAAACGGCCACGCCGAGGATCCCGCAAAGGAACAGGATGACGGCGGCTCCGATCCGTCCGGAACCGTCGATGACCGCGCTCAGAAGCGCGTGCGCGCCGAAGGAAGCGCCGAACGCGGCCGCCGCGCAGAGGAACGGCTTTCCTGCGATGCGCAGAACGGACAGGTCCGCGGTCGTGTGTTTCTTCAGGAAGATCCAGTTGAGGACCGCGGCCAGGCCGTAGCAGACGATCGAAGCGGCGGGCGCCGCGTAGATGCCGAGCGGCGAGCGGACGCCGAAGAATTCGACCAGTGCGAGCACGAAGACGCCCGACAGGACCGAGACGAGCGGCAGCCAGATCTTTCCGATCGCGTTCAGAAGCGCGTTTCCGGTGGAGACGACCGCCATGAAGATGATCCCGACGGACAGGATGCGGAGCGCGTTCGCGGAGACCGCGAGCGCGTCGATCTGCTCGTACTTCAGAAAAGCGTCCCTGTAGAGGATGGTCAGCGCGCTCGGCGCCGTCGCGGCGAGCAAAGCGCAGCAGGGCAGTCCGATCAGAAGGCTGACGCGCAGGGACTGCCGGATGTACTTGTTCGCTCCATCCGTGTTTCTGACGGCCAGCGCGGCGGAGACCGCGGGCAGGATGGAGATGGCGAGCGGATAGATGAGCGTAGACGGAAGCAGGTCCGCGACCGCCGTCGGGTACGAGGTGTAGGCGGAATACAGATTGTCCGCCGTCCGTTCGGCGATCCCGCCGGCGATCAGTCCCGACTTGATCAGGATGGTGTCCAGGAAGTTCGAAAGGTACAAAGCGCTGGACGTCACGGTCGCCGGGAAGGCGATCAGAAGCACGCGCGCGGTGATGACGGAAACTTTTTCCTTCGCGTCGTCCGTTCCGGCGGGTCGGCGGGAACGCGTCGCGAGCCGGTAGATGAACAGCATGACCATTTCCAGCAGGATGCCGACGGTGATGCCGCTGATCGCGCATGCCGCCTGGACCGCGGGAGACAGGCCGCGTCTGGCCGCCCAGACGGTCGCACCGAGGCCGAGGCCGAATTTGAGCACGGCTTCGATGAGCTGGCCGATCGCCGTCGGATACATGTTCCGCAGGCCCTGATAGTATCCGCGGAAGGCGGAAACGACGCAGACGAAGAGCAGAGACGGAGCGATGACGTAGGCGGCGGAAACGCTTTCCGCATGCTCGGTCGCGCCGAGGAAGGGCTTCGCGAGCAGCATCATGATCCCGGTCGCGAGCGCGCCGATGATCACGAACGCGATCAGGGAAACGCGCAGGATCCGCGTCGCCTCCTTCTCTCTCCCCTTCTCCGCGGAGGCGGAGACCATCCTGCTGATGGCGACGGGAAGTCCGCACGTCGAGATCATGTAGATCATGGCGTACAGAGAGTATGCCGCGGTAAAGCTCCCCATGTGCTCTCCGAGCAGATTGGCGAGCGGGATCTTGAAAAGAACGCCGATGACTTTGACCAGAAAACTGGAGATCGAGATGATCCCCGCTTCGATCACGAAATTCGTCGTTCTTTTTTTCTGTCCGTCGGTCGGATTTCGGTTCAAAATGGTTCCTGCTCCTTTTTGTCTGTTCTGGTTTTTCTTTTTCCTGCGCGGAATTCGATGACCTCCTCCGGGCTCAGGAACCGGTCGGAAGCCAGGTATTCGAAGGGATATTTCGGATTCGCCGCGCGGAGGATGTCCGTGCGGTCCGGCGTCACGAGTTTGGTGATCGCCGCGGCGCCGCAGGCGAAGACCGTCGAGTATTCCTCCATCATCAGGACGTTGTACAGGTTCTCCGTGCCGGGGAAGGCGTATCCGACGTTCTCGGCGTTTCCGATGATGTTCTTCTGGCGGTAGAGATAGTACGGATTTCGTCCGGTCTCCTTCAGGCGCCCGCACGCGTAGGACACGCACGATCTGGCGAGCCCGCCGAACGGATCGTAGTGCCCGTCTTCCGAAAAGCGGAGGAAAGAGGACTTCTTGACGCTCAGCGTGTGGACGGTGATGTTCTCGAATCCGACCGAGATCACGTCCTCCAGGCTTTTCCGGAATCCTTCCTCCGTGTCGCCCGGCAGTCCTGCGATCAGGTCCGCGTTCCGGACGCGGAAGCCGGTCTTTTCGACCATGCCGCAGGCGTCGTAAAAGTCTTTCACGGTATGTTTCCGGCCGATCCGCTCCAGGATCGCGCCGTCCGTCGTCTGCGGATTGACGCTCACCCGGTCGACGCCGTACGATTTCAGGATGCGCAGCTTTTCTTCGGTGATCGTGTCCGGGCGTCCCGCCTCGCAGGTGAATTCGCGCAGATTCTCCCGCGGGAGAAATCTGTCGAGCGTCTTCATCAGATCGGCCGTCTGCCGCGGATCCAGGGAGGTCGGCGTGCCGCCGCCGATGTAGACGGAGGTCAGCCGCATGCCCGTTTCGCGGATGAGCGCGCAGGTGTGCTCGATGTCCCGCTTCAGCTTTTCGAGATAATCGGGAAGCAGATTCCGGAGTTTGTCCGTCGCGACGGAAATGAAGGAGCAGTAGGCGCATCTGGTCGGGCAGAACGGGATGGAGACGTACAGACCGCAGTCGTTCTCCTCCGTGCCTGCCAGCATGCGCTGCTCGGTCCTCGCCGTCTCGACGGCCAGAGACGCCTTGTCCGGGTGGACGTCGTAGTCTTTCCGGAACAGCCGCCCGACCGTTTCGTCCGAACAGCCGAGGTCGAGATAGTATTTCGCGCGCTTGACCGGACGCAGTCCGAGCAGATATCCCCACGGGAGGGAGAAGCCGAACAGTTTTTCCCCGGCGCGCAGATACGCTTTTCCGAGCGCCATCGCGGCGAAGTCGTTGTCCTTCATGTCCACTTCCGGCGTCCAGCCGGCGGTAGAGAAGCAGCCGGACGCCTGCCTTTTTCCGTCGGAAAGGGTCGCTTCGCAATAGAAATCCCCTTCCCCGCGCTTTTCCAGCAGGAAGGAAGCCGAAGCGGGGCTCCCGTCCTTCGGAGAGAACTTCTCGCCCGGAAAATACAGCAGACAGAGGGTCTGGAAATAGTAGTCGTTCAGACAGTCCGTCCGGTTGTCGATGAAGAGTTTCATGCCCCGCTCCTGGGCGCGCCGAGGTCTTCCGTCCGGAAGACGATGTTGAACGGTCCGTCCAGGTCCGCGCGGATCTGCATGTCCGCACGGAAGACGCCGGTCACCGTTCTGACGTTCGAGACTTCCCTGACGCGCGCGCAAAGCATGTCGTAAAATTTTTCCGCCTTTTCGGGGCCGGCGGCCAGGGTGCAGTCCGGCCGGAACCCGCGCCGGACGCGGCCGAGCAGGGTGAAGTTGGAGACGACCATGATCTCTCCCCCGGCGTCGGCGGCGGACAGGCCCATTTTCCCGTCTTCGCGTTCGAAGATGCGCAGGCCGGAAAGCTTGTCCGCGGCGCGGATAACGTCTTCTTCCGTATCCGATTCCGCGACGCCCGCGAAGACGAGCAGACCTTTTCCGATCTCGGAGACGGTCTTTCCCTCCACGGCGCAGGCCGCGCCTTTGACGCGCTGTACGACGATGACCATCAGAAATTCCCCCTTGTGACGTCGTATACGTCCCGGACCTTGCGGATGGCGGCGATGATCAGGTTCGCGTGATCGACGTCCCTGCAGCGCACGCCGCAGTTGATGATGATCGTATCCCCCGTTTCCTTCGTCGTCATGGACATCAGCTCGACCTTCAGATCCCGGAGGGCGATCGTGACGTCCGCGATGATGGAGGGCGTGTAGGTGGCGTAAACGTTCAGGAACGCGGCGAATCCGCCGAGATCCTTCTTTTCGGCGCGGCCCGTCCAGGACGCGGTCACCCAGCGGTCCTGCATGTCGCCCTTCTTCAGGCTGTTCTGGACGTTGACGCAGTCGTATTTGTGGATGGAGATGCCGTAGCCCTTCGTGATGAAACCGATGATCCTGTCGCCGGGCAGCGGCGAGCAGCATTTCGCGAATTTGACCGCGCATCCGCTCACGTTGTCGACGATGACGCTTTCGGAGGACTTCTTCTTTTTCCTGTCCTCGCGCTCCTTCCGGTCGTTCGCGGCGGTGTCGGAAACGAACGCCTCGACTTTTTCGGGCTCGGGCGGCTGGACGAGCTTGTTGAATTCCTCGCGCAGACGGGCTTCCATCTTCTCGATGTCGAGTCCGCCGAAGCCGATCGCGTTGTAGACGTCGGTACCTTCGGCGAAACCGATCCTGTCGGCCAGGTTCTTCACGATCTCGTCGCGCTGCTGCTCCGTGTAAGGCACGCGGATGCGCCGGAGCTCGCGGTCGACCTCCTGCTTTCCGATCTCGATGTTCTCCGCGCGCATTTCCTTCTTGAAGAACATTTTGATCTTGCTCTTCGCCTCGCTGGAATGGACCTGCTTGAGCCAGTCCCTGCTCGGGCCTTTGGAGTTCGGGTTCGTCAGGACCTCGACGATCTGTCCGGTCTGCAGTTCCGTGTCGATCGGGACGATGTTGCCGTTCACCTTCGCGCCGACCATCTTGTTGCCGACGGCCGAGTGGATCGCGTAGGCGAAGTCGATCGGGTTGCTTCCGGCCGGCAGGTTGATGACGTCCCCGCGCGGCGTGAATACGAAGATCTCGTCCTCAAACAGGTCGACCTTCAAAGCCTGCATGAATTCGTCCGGGTCCGTGCCTTCCGCGTCGGCGTCCAGCAGAGACCGGATCCACTGCAGTTTTTCGTCCATGCCCTGGTCGGATTTCTCGCCGGACTTGTATTTCCAGTGCGCGGCGACGCCGTATTCGGCGATCTGATGCATCTCCCACGTCCGGATCTGCACTTCGAAAGGAATGCCTTCCGAGCCGATGACGGTCGTGTGCAGGGACCGGTACATGTTCTGCTTCGGCGTCGAGATGTAGTCCTTGAACCGGCCGGGCAGGAAGTTGAACTTCTCGTGGATGACGCCGAGCGCGGTGTAGCAGTCGATCTCGGTGTCCACGAAAATGCGCAGCGCGTAGAAGTCGTAGATCTCGTCGAAGGACTTGTTCTGGTTGTACATCTTCTTGTAGATGCTGTAGGTGCTCTTGACCCTGCCTTCCATCTGGAAGGAGATGCCGTAGGCGCGCAAGCTTTCCTCGACCTTTTTCGTTGCTTCGTTCAGGAAGTCCTTGCTCTCGCCGTACCGCTTCTGCGTGTCCTTCTCGATCTCGGCGAATCCGATCGGGTCGAGATAGGACAGAGCGAGCGTCTCCAGCTCCTGCTTGATCATCTGCATGCCGAGCCTGTGGGCGATCGGCGC
>CACZRJ010000075.1 GCA_902783535.1 uncultured Ruminococcus sp.
AAGATCCACCAGAGCGCGCCGTCCTGTCTCTATTTGTGCCTTTACAAGGACGGCGAACACGCGAATCTGATCCTTTCCGTTTCCGCTTCCCGGCCGATGATCGCCGTGACGAAGGAAGCCGTCGCCCGGCCGAACGATCCGACGCCGCTCTGCATGCTTTTCCGGAAACATCTGCAGAACGGGCGGCTGCTCTCGGCGGAATGCCTGCCGAACGAACGGATCGTCTGCTTCAAGTTCGAAAGCGCGGACGAACTCGGGTTTCTGCACGAGAAACGGATCTACGCGGAGATGATGGGAAAATACTCCAACCTGATCCTTGCCGGAGAAAACGGCGCGATCCTCGCCGCGACCTCCACGGCGGACCTGACCGCGTCCGTCCGTCAGGTCATGCCAGGCATGCCGTATATGCCTCCGCCCCCGCAGGACAAGATCAGCCTGACGGACATCGGAGAAGAGGAATTCCGTTCTTTTCTGGAAAAAGCGAACGAAAAAAGGATCGACCAGTTTCTCGTACAGACATTCTATTCGTTCTCGCCCGTCGTCGCGCGCGAACTGTCCTGCCTCGCCACGGGGAGGACGGATACGCCCGTCGGAGAGGCGGACGCCGAAAAGCTCTGGAAGACGATTTCAAGTTTCAGAGAATCGATCCTCGCGGAACGGTTCTCGCCGAACGCCGTCTATGACGGCGAAGACGGTGTGGAATTCTCCTTCATTCCGCTGACGCAGTACGACGGTCTGCGGAACGAGACATACGGTTCGCTGTCCGAACTTCAGCTGGCATATTTTGCAAGGAAGGAAGAAGCCGTCAATCTCCGTTCCTACGCGTCGGACATTCTGAAAACCGTCCGCACTCTGCTCGCGCGGGAACAAAAGAAAGCCGTCCGGCTCAAAGAGGAAATGGACGCGTGCGCCGAACGCGACGGCATACGGAAGTACGGCGATCTGCTGACCGCGAACCTGTACCTTCTTTCGTCGGGGTCCGCGTTCGCCGACGTGACCGACTACGAGACGGGCGAGACCGTCCGGATCCCGATGGACGTCCGGCTGACGCCGGCGAAAAACGCGCAGACGTATTACAAAAAATACGCGAAAATGAAGCGCGCCGAGGAGGCGCTGGCGGTCCAGATCGAAGAAACGGACCGCAGGATCGGACATCTCGAAAGCATTCTGGACGAGGTGGACCGCGCCTCGGGCCTGTCCGATCTCGGAGAGATCCGGCGGGAGCTTGCCGAAACGGGCCTGACGAGAGGCGGCAGAGAAGCCGAGGAAAAGGCCGGAAAGAACAAGGGCGGAAAGGGAAAAGGCAGGAAGGAAACGCTCTCCCGTCCGCTGTCGTACAAGACGACGGACGGAATGACCGTCAGAGTCGGAAAGCACAATCTGCAGAACGACGCGCTGGACGCGTCGGCGTCGAAAAACGATCTCTGGTTTCATATCAAAAAGTTCCACGGTTCGCACGTCATTCTGACCACGGACGGTGTCGAGCCGACGGACAGGGACTATACCGAAGCGGCGATGCTCGCGGCCTATCACAGCGAGAAGCGCGGCAGCCGGAACGTCGAAGTCGACTACACCAGAGTCCGGAATCTGAAAAAACCGGCCGGCAGTCCGCCCGGATTCGTCACATACGAGACCTATTTCAGCGCGGTCGTGGACGCCGTCAACCCGTTTGAGGAGGAAAGGAAGGAAAACAATGGCTAAGATTCAATGGAAGGGCGGGACACTATTGTCTCCGCTGCCCGCGGTCCTGATCACGTGCAGAGACCCCGAGACGGGGAAGGACAACGTTCTGACCATCGCGTGGACGGGCATTCTCGATTCCGTTCCGCCGAGGACATACATCTCCGTCCGTCCGGAACGGTATTCGTTCGAACTGATCCGGAAGAGCGGAGAATTCTGCATCAACCTTCCGAATTCCCGTCTCGTACGCGCGGTCGACTTCTGCGGCGTGAAATCCGGGAAAGACATGGACAAGTTCCGCGCCGCCCGCCTGACGCCGGAGCCGTCCAAAACCGTTTCCTGCTGCTCGATCGCCGAATGCCCGGTGACGCTGGAATGCAAAGTTTTCGGCGAACAGGACCTGGGCAGCCATACGATGTTCCTCGCGGACGTTCTCGCAGTGACCGTCGACGAATCGATCATCGACGAAAAGGGCAGGATGGCCGTGGAGAAGGCCGGCCTCATGGCATACGCGCACGGAACGTATTTTACGATGGGAAAGAAGATCGGCACGTTCGGCTTCTCCGTCAGAAAGAAAAAAAGATCATGACGGAGATCCTTCTGATCCATGTCGGCGATTTCCGCGAATCCTACTACAGGGAGGCGGAGTCGGAATTCCTGAAGCGGCTGCGCGGCTACTGCCGGTTCCGGACGGTCTGCGTTCCGGAAGAGCGCATTCCGGACGAAGCCAGCCCGTCCGCGGTTTCCGTCGCGCTGAAGAAGGAGGCTGAGAAGATCCGTTCGCAGACCCCCCAGCGTTCCGTGACGTGCGCGCTCTGCGTGGAGGGAAAGCAGATGACATCGGAACAGTTCGCTTCCTGGATGGAAAAAAGCATTCCCGAAGGAACGCTCTGTTTCATCATCGGAAGCAGTCACGGGCTGGATCCGGAGCTGAAGAAAGAATGCCACGTGCGCCTGTCGATGTCCCAGATGACTTTCCCGCATCGTATGGCCAGGCTGCTGCTCGAAGAGCAGATCTACCGCGGATTCACGATCCTTGCGGGCAAAACATATCATAAATGAGAACATCCCGCGCAGATATGATCTGCGCGGGATGTTTTCTGACGGGGAAATATGTGCTTTTCTATTTGTCCGCGAGGGACTTGAAGTAGCTGATCGTGTCCTGCATCGCGTTCTTCGCGGTGCTTTCGCGGGACTGGTAGTTGGAAGCGAACGTTCCGATCGGCTGGCTCGCCATCGTATGGAGCAGTTCGTCCAGTCCGCCCCACGCGTAGATCATGCCGACGTCGCATCCGCGGCCGGGAAGGATGTAGTTTTCGATCATGTCGACGGTGTCGTCGTCGCGGACTTTCATGTATTCCAGGCACTGTTTCAGATATGCCGGAGCGACGAGGTTCGCGGACGCCGCGCCCATGACGTTCAGGAAGTCGGCGATCATCGGGAGATCCTTATCGTCAACGGAGATCGGGACGGCGAAGCAGGTCGAAGTCCACGGGTTCACGAGGGAATAGTATCCGTCCTGGTTTTTGTCCCCCTTCGGGATCGGGACCATGCCGAACGCGTCTTCCATTTCGCCGAGCTCGATCGGGGTCGCCATGCTGCCGTTATAGAAGAGCGAGTTGCCGGCGATGAAATTGTCTTTGAGAAGGACGGACGGCCACTGAACGACGCCGAAATAGTCGTTGGCGGAAACGTAGTGCGCCTTGTCCTGAACGAGCGACTGCATCTGCTCCATGACGGTCGAGCTGCGCTCATTGTACATGGTCAGTTCCGGATATCCGTCCGCGGTGTCGGTCGTGGCGATCTTGGAACCGGAACCGTAGAACAGGCTCCACATGTCGTCCAGCTGTCCGCCCCATCCGTAGACGTCTTCGTATGTGATCTGACCGTCCATGTTCTTGTCTTCGCTCAGTTCTTTCGTCATCGCGAGAACGACGTCGATCGTCCAGGTGCCGTTGCGGACCAGGTCATAGGGAAGTCCGCCGTATTTGTCGACCAGGTTGTTGCGCTCGTAGAGGGATTTGTTGAAAGTCAGCGCAGCGGTGCTGGACTTGTTGATCGTGCCGATGTCGCCGATGGTGAAATACAGCTGACCGCCGATGGTGTTTTCCTTGTTGAACACGTGGTCCCACCAGGGCGCGTTCAGGTCGAGGTCGTCCATGCTGTTCAGGTCGATGAACTGGCCTTCCTGCGCCAGCGTCGCGCCGTCGTAGAGACACGGGATGACGATCTGGTATTCCGCGGTGAAAGAAAGGTTGTCGTTGCGGATGCGGGTCGTCATGTCGCCGTTCGGACGTCTCTTTTCGTAGACGAAGAGCTCGCTGACCTTGACGTCCAGCTTGCTTTCGACGAAGTCGACGCGGTCGCCCTGTGCTTTGTTGATGACTTCCGGCAGCGGCTCGGAGCTGGCGGTTTCGGATTTGTAGTCGTTGTAGGTGATCTCGGAGTTGTAGGTCGGGTTCACGCCGCACGCGAGGAAGGTGATCTCCGTCGCGTTGTAGGTCCTTCCGCTGTCCGGCGCGGCGTAGTTCCCGTCACTGTCGCGGTAGGGATCAGCCGGTTTGTCGTCGCTGCTTTCGACCGGAGCGGCCGATTCCGGGGCGGACGACTCCTGCGCCGGCGTCTGCGTGCAGGCGGCCGCGACGGCCATGCAGAGCATCAGCAGTCCGAGGAGGAGCGCGATGCGTTTTTTTCCATTCATTTTTTGATCTCCTTTTCTGGCACATTGTCTCATTTTCCGTTCCTCATTATGCCACAAACATTTTTAAAATGCAACTCATTTCGCGCAACTCGGGGAGAAAACGCCGGATTGCCGCGGAAAAACCGCTCTCCCGGCGCGGCACGCATTTTCGCCGCGGTCCTGCGTTTGCCGCCGTGTCCGGGGTGGCAATGAAGACGATCCGGTTCCGGGGCGAAAACCAACAAATTGTGTAAAATCGCTTGCACATCGCTAAATCGTGTGGTAAAATACGACAGATCATATATTCGAGGATTTGGAGACTGACATGCCTGACCAGAACAAAGAGAAACTTCATACGGATACGGAAGAAACCGCCGCCGCGGAGGGAACCGTCAAGGAAGACGCCAAAACGTTGAAAAAGGCGGAAAAGACGAAAAAGAAAAAGAGCAGACGCGAGGGGCGCAGAGTCCGTTCGCTTTCGCCGATGAGCTATGTCGCGGTCTATATCATGAAGGACCGGAACGACGCGACGAACTACTACGCCGATCGAATCGAAATCAGTCATACGGAAGAGTACATCCGTCAGAAAAAGGAAGAGGGAAAACCGGGTTTCAACCTGATGTACGTCATTCTCGCCGCGTACGTGCGGACGCTCGCGACGCATCCCGAAGCGAACCGCTTCATCCGCGGCCAGAAGATCTACGCGCGCAACTGCATCGAGGTCATGCTGACGATCAAGCTCGAAATGAAACGGAACGCTCCCGATACCGTTCTGAAGGTGATCTTCCCGCCGGACGCGACAGCGGACGACATCTACAGGATCATGAACGAGACGATCGAGACGGCCAGAAGCGGGCAGACCAGCTTCGACGGACTCGCGAAGGCGATCAACATCATTCCCGGCGTGCTGCTGCGCGGCACGGTCGGCCTTCTGAAGTTCCTGGACTATTTCGGCCTGCTTCCGCGCAAGCTGACGAAACTGTCGCCGTTCCACGGCTCCCTCGCGATCACGTCCATGGGATCGCTCAGGATCCGGCCGATCTATCATCATCTGTACAACTTCGGAAACATTCCCGCGTTCATCGCCTTCGGCACCAGCTATACCGAACTCGAGCCGCAGTCGGACGGTTCGACGGCAAAACACAAATACGTTGATTTGAAATTCTGTCTGGACGAGCGGATCATGGACGGATACGGATACGCGTCCGTTCTCCATTGCCTGAAGCACCTGCTTCAGAATCCGTTCGCGCTGGACGAGAAACCGAAAGAGATCATCGAAGACATTCCGTGATCAACCTGAAAGAGAGGATTTGACGTATGAGATGCCCAAACTGCTCATTCATTGAAGACAAAGTCGTGGATTCCCGCCCGTCGCAGGACGGAACGAAGATCAAACGCCGCCGCGAGTGTCTGCAGTGCGGCAGACGGTTCACGACCTACGAGACCATCGAGACGACGCCGCTTCTCGTGATCAAGAAAGACAACGCGCGCGAGCCGTATGACCGCGAGAAGGTCCTGAAAAGCATCATTCACGCCTGCGACAAGCGGACGGTGTCCATGACGGAAATGGAAAACATCGTTTCCGAGATCGAAGCGAGCCTTCAGAATTCTCTCCGGAACGAGGTCAAGACCTCCGACATCGGGGAACTCGTCATGCAGCACCTGAAGAAGATCGACAAGGTCGCCTATGTCCGCTTTGCGTCGGTTTACTGGCAGTTCAACAACATCGACGAACTGATGGACGAATTGAAGAACCTGCAGAACGAATGATGATCCCCGCGAACTGAAACATGCGAAAAGCCGGAGCTCCGATCGGAGTTCCGGCTTTTTCAGCGGACACGTCAGTCTTCCGGCGGCTTCGGCCCTTTCCCGAGCTTCAGCTCCATCAATTCTTCCTTCGTCATGATGATGCGGCGCTTTTTCGTCGCGGAGTCGAAAGGTCCGATGTATCCTTTCTGCTCCATGATCCCGACGATCCTTGCGGCGCGGGCGTATCCGAGGCCGAGGCGGGTCTGGATCATCGAGGTGGAGATGTTCTGCGTATCGATGGCCAGCTCCATCGCGTCGAAGAATTTGTCGTCGAGTTTCTGCTCGTCGCCGCCCTCGTCGTCCACGATCTTGCCTTTCTTTCCGTCTCCGCAGAGCTTCGCTTCGTGCTCGATCTCGGCGAGGATCTTTTCGTCGTATGTGGTGGTGGAAGCTTCCTTGATGAATTCGTTGATGGAGACGAGCTCCGTCTTGTCGTCGACGAACGCGCCCTGCACGCGGATCGGCTTGATGGCGCCGATCGGATTGAACAGCATGTCGCCGCGTCCGAGCAGCTTCTCCGCGCCGGCCGAGTCAAGGATGGTCCTGGAGTCGACCTGCGAAGTGACGGTGAAGGCGATACGAGACGGGATGTTCGCCTTGATCAGACCGGTGATGACGTCGACGGAAGGCCTCTGCGTGCCTATGATCAGATGGATCCCGGCAGCGCGGGCTTTCTGCGCGAGACGGCAGATGGACGTTTCCACGTCGTCAGGAGCGGTCATCATCAGGTCCGCCAGCTCGTCGATGAAAATGAGGATGTACGGCTCGGCGGCCCGTTCGGGATCGTCCTTGGTGATCGCGTTGTAGTCGGCGAGGTTCTTCGCGCCGACCTCCTGGATCAGCGAATACCGGCGGTCCATTTCGACGCAGGCCCAGTTCAGCGTTCCGGCGGCCTTTTTCGCGTCGGTGATGACGGGGACGAGCAGGTGCGGGATGCCGTTGTATTCGCGCATTTCGACCGCTTTCGGGTCGATCATGAGCATGCGGACCTCATCCGGCCGCGCGTGATAGAGCAGGGATACGATCATGGCGTTGATGCAGACCGATTTGCCCTGGCCGGTCGCGCCGGCGATCAGGAGGTGCGGCATCTTGCCGATGTCGAGATAGACGGGCTGTCCGGAAACGTCTTCTCCGAGCGCGCAGATCAGTTTGCTCTTGCTGTTCTGGAAGGTCGGATTGTCGATCAGGTTCCGCAGACGGACGGTCGAGACCGAGCGGTTCGGGACTTCGATGCCGATGGCGGACTTTCCGGGAATGTTTTCGATTCGTATGGAGGTCGCAGCCAGATGGAGGGCGATGTCGTCCGCGAGATTTGCGATCTGACGGACGCGGACGCCGGTTTCCGGCTGGACTTCATATCGCGTGACCGTGGGTCCGAAGGAAGCGCCGATCACGTGCGCCTGCACCTTGAAGCTCGAGAGCACTTCCTCGAGTTTTCTGCTGATCGCTGCGACGTCGCCGGGCGTCGGCTTCGGAGAGTCGCCCTTGTCCGGCACGAGAAAGTCGATCGGAGGGAAGACGTAGGGGCGGGGCGCTTCCGCTGCCGCGGAATCGGTCTTGTCGCCGTCGTCCTCGATTTTGAGATCGTCCGGTTCTTCCGTGATCTCCTCCGCTTTCGGAGGCGCGGGCGGGGTTTCTTCCGACGCGCCGGAGTTTTCCCCGGCCTTCGTTTCGGCAGCGGCTGCGGCGGTTGCGGCGGGGATGGCGGTGCCGTCCGCTCCGTCGGTGAAATGGAGTTCCTCCCACTCGTCCGTGTTCGTGAAGACTTCCTCCTGTTCCTCTTCGGTCGGAATGAAGCGGTCTTTGTCCTTCTTCTTCCGGCTGTCTTCTTCGTTCTCCTCCAGAAGGACTTCCGGCATCTGGCGCTTCTTCTTCGAAGGCTCGGGCTTTTCTCTTCCTTTTTCTTCGGAAGCGCGCGCGGACCGGTCTCTTTCGATCTGCTTTTTCGTGACGATCTCGCTGTCGTCTTCGTCTTCATCCTCTTCCGGGTTCTTGGTATCGAACGTCAGGTTGCGGAAGAAGCGTACGATCGCGCGGATCGTGGCCATCGGCGTGCTTCCGCAAAGCAGAACGGTGCAGATGAAGATGCCGACGGCGGACAGAATGGCCGTCGCCACCCATCCGATGCCCTTGCACAGGAGCGCGCAGAGGGTGCCGCCGACGATTCCGCCGCTTTTCAGCGCCAGACCGCTCTCGTACAGGGAAGACCCCGTTTCCTTGACCGCATCGCTGTAGACCTGGTCCGCCTTCAGACCGGCGCTGACCGAGATCAGGTGAACGATGAACAGGATCAGGAGAAAGTCCGTGACCGCGAGGATGGTCTTTGCGGCCGCGCTCATGGCGGAATGGTCTTTTCCCCAGGTGAAAACGACGAGCAGCAGGTAGAAGGGAAGCAGATAGTATCCGAATCCGAAGATGCCCTTGAGCACTTCGCGGATCCCGCCGAGGAATCCCGAATCGATGCCTTCAAAGAAGGTGATGACCAGGAACAGGGCGAAGATGCCGAGCGCGTAGCGAAGGAACGTGCCGGCCATTCTCCTGGTCTCGGCTCTTTCCTCCTCCGTACGGGCCGGCGCTTCCGCTGCTTTCGGCTTCTGCGGAGCCGCGGGGGCCCGTTTCGCCTTATTCGCTCCGCCGGAGCGGGCGGGAGATGATTTCTTTACGGGTTTCTTTTTCGTAGGCATATGTTTGCGTCATCCTTTTTTTCGGGAAAATAGGGGAGGGATCAGCTCGCCTGAATATCTTCGATGGTGGTCTCCATCGCTTTCTGGGCGGTGCCGAGGATGGTTTCGAATCTCGACGTGAAGTTGGTGTCCAGCTTCATGTACTCTTCGCGGATGCTTCCCCAGTTGAACATCCCGCCGATGTCGAAGGAACGGGTGCTGAAGATCAGGTCGAGCATCTCTCCGGACTCGTTGTCGCGGAAGTCGCGGTATTTCAGCTGGATCTCGTAGAATTCCGGCGTGACCAGCTGCTGGGACTTCATCGAGATGGCCTCGAGAACGAGCGCGAGGTCCTCGACGTCCGGCGTGCCGTAGGGGATGGCCATGAAGGAGGCGTTGGACGTGGACACGGTCGTATGATACCCGTCCTGTCCCTCGCGGGTCATCGGGATCGGAAGGATGCCGAAGTCGTCGTCCATGGAGCGGAAGGAAGCGACGTGGATCATGCCGCATTCATAGAACAGCTCCCGTCCTTCGCGGAAGGCCTTGAAGACGGTCTCTTCCCACGGATTGGAGTATTTCGTGTATTTTCCGCCGTTCGCGACCAGGACGTCCGGACTGTTGTAGAAATCAACGGTCTTCTGGAGCATGTTGAAGGTCAGTTCGGACTGGTTCTGAACGGTCAGGATCGGAAGGTCGTCCGGGTCCTTTTCGGTGATCATGAGACCGCCGGCGACGTTCTGCGCGTAAATGTTGTACGTTTCCGTTCCGAAGCCCCAGGTGTCGGATTCGTCGATGGTCCCGTCGCCGTTCGAGTCGCGGGTGAACCCTCTGCAGAGCTCCATGAAATGGTCGAGCGTCCACTTTTTGTCCTTGACGGTCTGATAGAAGTCCTCCTCGATGTTGGACTTTTCCTTCAGCGTCTTGTTGAACAGCACCGCCCACGTTCCGAGGTTGTCGTAGGTGTTGATGTCGCCGCAGACGAAATACAGGCGGTTCGCGAGCGTGAGGTCCTTGACCGCGTTCTGGTCCCACCAGGAGTTCTCGAAGTGGAAGTTCTTGACGGAATTCAGATCCGTCAGCAGTCCGTTCATCGCGAGGCTGGTCAGGTTGGAAGCGTGCGTGAAGATGACGTCGTAGGTGTACGTTCCGGACGTGACCATCTGGTTCACGGTATTCAGGATCGTCACGTTGGTGTCGAATTCTCCGTCGATGACGACGTCGTACTGCGATTCTACCCAGTCGACGACGGCTTTCTTCGCGACGTCGACCGCAGAGGAATTCTCCTCCGTGGAATAGATGATCTCTCCGGTGTATCCTTCGATGATGTTCGACGCCCAGTCGGTGCAGAGCACGTTGATCGGGCGGCCGTTCAGCAGTTTGACTTCGGGAACGACGTCCTTGCTTTCCGGCTCGGAAGCTTCCAATGAAACTTCGGACGGCTCCGCGGACTGCGCAGGCTCAGAGGTGGAGACGGGATCTCCGGAGCAGGCGCTGAACAGCAGGCATGCCGCCAGCAGCAGGAGCGAGGCGATTGTAAGGATTCTTTTCACTGTTTGATCTCCTTCGCAACAATAAATTTCTTCCAATTAATGATATCACAAAAAAAGAGCGGTGTCAACAACCCGGCCGGATTCGTCTTTCCCCGTTGACAAGCGTGTAAAAATAAGGTATAATGCAGAGTAAGAAAGTATGTGGTTCCGAAAGGGGACAAAACATTGAAATCATCTCTGCTGCATTTTCTGATCACGTTCGTGATCGCCTTTGCGGTGTTCGGCATATTGGCATATACATACTATGACTCGCTGGTCTCCAAGATCCCGACCGGCGTTCCTCAGGAATCCGAGGACTCCGCCGCCGTTTCGGAAACGGTATCCGGAGAGCAGTCGTCCGGATATATCATCGAGATTCCCGACAGCAGTACGGAAGACGAGGAACCCGGAAAGCGGATCAGCGGACTCCTGATCTTCAAAGACGCGGAGGGATTCGTGTCCGAGGCCAGATATCTGCGGATCAACGAAAAGAAGAAAGTCGTCGTCATCTGCAACTTCCCGACGACAGTCTCCCTGTACAACTCCGTCGGCGCCCTGATCCCGATCAGCGATTATTTCGCGATGGTTCCCGGCGAGCAGGCCGCGCGCGACGTCGTCGCGCTGACCGGAGCCCCGGCCGACTTCTATATCGAAATGGACGTCGAGTCCATCCGCGCTGCATTGAAGTTCCTGAGCAACTGCACGTTCCACATGGACCGCGTCATCGACTACGTCAATCCGATCTACGAGGATTACGTCCCGGCCATCGAAGGGGAATTTCCCGAGGACTACAGGAAACGGATCGACGCCGGCGAGATCGAACTGACGGAGGAAACGCTGGACACGCTGCTCGAATATCACAAACTTCAGATTGAAGCCGGAAAGCCGAACGACATCCGTCCGATCCTGAACGAGATGTACGAATCCATCTGCCGGGCGGTCGTCATCAGTCAGAAGGCGACGTACAGGGACAACGCGAAGGGCGTCATGGGCATCCTGTCCGGGGCCAGGACCAATCTGAGCGAACCGTTCCTGAAGGAATACGGAGAGCTGCTGTTCTCCTACGGCGACTTCTATCACAACGAGATCCCGTTCACGACGCACGACGTCACGCTTCACAAAATCAAGGAAGCGGATGTATGACAAGAATTTTGAGAAAAATCATTCCGGAGAAGACAGAAAAACGCATTCACGGTCTTGCAAAAAACACGAGACTGTGATATACTTGGTTATCCTTTAAAAGGAGGGGTTGAAGAATGGCTTACAAGATCGACAAAGACACCTGCCTGGGCTGCGGCGCCTGCGCGTCCGAGTGCCCTGTGGAGGCAATTTCCTGCGACGAAGACGGAAAATACGTCATCGACGAAAACCTTTGTCTCGAATGCGGCGCCTGCGCCGACACCTGCCCTGTCGGTGCGCCGAAAGCGTAAACAGCGGGACGAGACAGCTGCGATCATCGCCTTCCGGCGCTGATCCGGACGAGATGTCCGTGGAAAGCGCCCGGCAGATGAACAAAACAGTAGGAATGCGTTCCTTGGGAAACCATGGAGCGCATTTTCTCAAAAGAAAAACTGCATGAGGTGCGCATGGATCGATTCGTCCGTACCCGGATCAACGGGGGAATGACAATCAGCGAGCCCGCGGACGGACACCGTTTCGGTACGGACGCGCTTCTGCTCGCGGCATTCGCGTGCGGGCATCTTCCGAAGGGCGTCTGCGCCGATTTCGGGACCGGAAGCGGCGTCCTCCCGCTTCTGCTGCATGCCGCGGGATGCAACCGTTCTTTCGACGCGTACGAGATCCAGGCGTCGAGCGCGGAAATCGCGGAGCGGAACGCAGAGGAGAACGGACTGTATGGAAAGATCCGCGTCATCCGGGGAGACCTGAGAGAATACAAAACGCTTTTTCCCCGCGGGTCGTACGCGTCCGTCGTCTGCAACCCGCCGTATTTTCCGGCCGGGAGCGGCAGGCTGAATCCGGACGAGGGAAAGCGGACCGCCCGCCACGCGGACACGCTGTCCGTTGCGCAGTTCGCGGACGCGGCCGGATGGGCGCTGCAAACGGGAGGAAAGTTCTTCTGCGTTTACCCGGCTTCCGGACTCGCTGCTCTGTTCGACCGGCTGAAGTTCGCTTCGGTCGAGCCGAAACGGCTACGTCTGGTCGCGCCTTCTGTCTCCGAAAAGCCGACGCTCGCGCTTGTGGAGGCGAAAAAGGACGCCGCGGAGGGACTGATCGCGGAACCGCTGTTCCGCATCTACGAGGACCTTCCGCATCAGGTCGAGAGCGCGGAAATGAAGGAAACATATCTCCTGTTCGAAAAGGAAAACAAGCAAGAAAAACAGATTTGAAATAGATCATCGGTGTCAGGCATGAGAAAAGCAAGATTCTTCGGAATCATCATGGCGTTCGTCCTTCTGCTCCCGGCAGTCGCTCTTTGCGCAGCCGGGTCGGGGGTCATGCGCCTTTTTTCATCTGCCGACGCCGGTTTTTCGATGCGCGAATATATCGTCCGCTTTTCCGGCGACGCGCCGGAGCAGGACATCAGGCTGTTCAGGAATGCCCGGAACGCCTGCGCGATCTCCGAATCCGACCGGATCTTTTTCGTCCGCATGACGCCGGAAGAGGCGGAAGACCTTGGGGACGCGTTCGGGGAAAAAATGATTTACTGCAGCGAAAATCTGGAAAGAAGCATTGCCACGGCAAATATGGATCCCGACCTGCAGACTGCCGATTTCGCGGAGCAGGTCCGTCTGCCGGAGGCATGGGAAGCGGTCGAGCCGGATCCGGATCTCATCATCGCCGTGCTTGACACCGGCGTCCTGCGCGGCCACGAGGATTTCGTCGGGGTCCGCATCCTGGAAGGATACGACGCGGTCGAAAAGCACAGAGGCGTCCATCAGGATACGAGCGGGCACGGGACCGCGACGGTCGGCGTCATCGCGGCCGCGCGGAACGGCGTCGGCAGCACCGGCATCTGTCCCGGCGTGCAGATCCTTCCGGTCCGGGTCTCCAGGAGCGAGAACGTCATTTATTCGTCCGACTTTGTCAGCGGATTGCGGTTCGCCGTGGACGCCGGTGCGAAGATCATCAACATGTCGTTCGGCGGATATTCCTTTTCCGCCGCCGAGAACGACGCCGTCAGGTACGCCCTTTCCAAACAGTGCATCCTGATCGCGGCCGCCGGGAACGACGGCAGGACCGCGCACGGGAGCGACGAAAGCTATCCCGCGTCCTATGAGGGCGTCATTTCGGTCGGGTCCTGCGACCGGTTCGGAAACCGCAGCGCCTTTTCGCAGAACAGCAAAAACGTCTTCATTCTGGCGCCCGGAGAACAGATCCCCGTTCCGGCGATCGACCCGGAGGGCGAAAGCTATTACAGAAAAGCCAACGGCACCAGTCTGTCCGCCGCGATCCTGACCGGGATCGCCGGACTCGCGCTGTCGGCGCTGGACGACGGCGTCAGGTTCGGGCAGGAGGAAATGAAATCCCTGCTTTCGCGCGGCGAACAGCCGGAACCGGGTTACGGATGCGGCGTCGCGGACGCGTTCCTTGCCGTGAGCGAAGTGAACCAGCCGCAGATCACCGGCGTTCTGCCCGGCAAAACATACAATTCCAGAGTTTCCGTCCGGTTCAACCGCGGCAGCGCGATGCTGGACGGAGAGGAATTCTTCGACGGCGACACCGTCTATCAGAACGGGACGCACAGCCTGGTCGTCCAGGACGGGAAGAACCGGAAAGCGGTCATCTTCCGGCTGACCTATGTCCCGGCTTCCTATGCGGTCAAGCGGGAGGGAAACGCCCTGTCGGTCGTTTTTCGCGGTGCCGAGGGGACCATGGACGGACTGCCGTACGCCAGCGGCGAACCCGTGACCGGACGGGGATACCACCGGTTCGTCATGACGGACGAATTCGGCGAGGAAACGGAAACGATGCTTTCCTTCGAGCCGGACCTTCCGTCGGTTTCCGGCGTTTCGGACGGCATGACCTATGACCGTCCCGTACGCATTCTGATCTCCGGCGCGGGGACAGCCCGGCTGAACGGAGAACTCCTGGAGGGCCCCGCCGTCCTGTCTGAAAACGGCGCATACGAACTCCGTCTGTCCGCGCGCGACAGGAACGTCGAATCCGTCGTTTCCTTCGTCATC
>CACZRJ010000076.1 GCA_902783535.1 uncultured Ruminococcus sp.
CTCATGCGCGTGGACGCGCGACACGCTGATGTCGCCCGTGCTCGTTGTGATGCGCACTTCTCCCGTATCCGATGGATTGAAAGTAATTTTTCCGGTGCCGGACGTGATTTCCGTGCCCCTGAACGAAGCCGACTCCGGGACGAGAATGTCCCCGGTGCCTGAAGAAGCTTTCAGGATCCGGTACTGCTTTTTCGGCAGATATATTTTGACGGACTGGGGCTTGAATGAGAAGAAATTCAGATGATCGATCCAAGTCCGGTTGTCGACGGCGACGATTTTCAGGACGCCGTTTTCCAGTTTCACCTCGTGTTTGACCTTTTCGCGTTCCACGCACTCGACGCGCGATTCCGTGACGCCGGAGGTGATGATCTCGATATTTGCTTCGAATGTCGTGACGTCGATCGTTTCAAAGTCGCCGTTCACAGGATGCGTGTTCGTTTCGTATTTTGCGGACGAAAGGTTCGAAAGATCGAACCCGGACGCGAACAGAGCGCCGAGGAATATGAGCAATCCGACGGAAATGAGCACGACGCCCGCGATGATGAATCCTTTTTTCATTTCCTATTTCTCCTTTTTCACGAATATGTTCTTGGTCCCGACCCCGATCTTCTTCGTGAGTTTCACGACGCCTTTGGAAGCGGCGACGGCGGCGAAAAACAGAAGGACGGACGCGCCCGCGAGGAACAGGGAAGCGCCCAGGATCAGCAGCGCCTGGACCGGCTGCTTCTGCGCGAACTGAACGACGGTCAGCGCGAGACCGGCGATCGAGACAACGAAGAACGAAAGGACGACCGCCCAAAGGGCGATGACCAGCGCCCAGGAAACGATGTAGAGCGCGAAAACGATGACGCAGGAAGCCACGGTCAGCGGGAACCAGACGGGAAATCCCAGAACGATCAGAACGACCTCCCACGCGCGCAGAGCGCGCTTCGGTTTCACTTTTTCCTTTACGAGTTTCGGGAGCGGGATCTCCGACAGGACCTGCGCGCGGATCTCTTCGACGCTGCCGACGCAAGCCACGGCCTCCTCTTCGCTCATTCCTTCCTCTATCCTGTCGTCGATGCTTTCGCTGTAGAAGGCGATCCGTTCCGCGACGTCGTCTTCCGGAAGCCCCGAAAGCGCCTGGAGCAGACGAGATAAAAATTCCTGCTTGCTCATGGCTTCTCCTCCATGACGAACCGGTAAATGGAAATCACTTCTTTCCATTCCTCCTTGAATTCTTCGATGCGGCGCAAACCCGCCTGCGTGATGTGATAGTACTTTCGCAGCCGCCCGTCGTGTTCGGCGCTTCGTACGGTCAGCATCCCGGCGGCTTCCAGCCGCTTCAGAATGGTGTACAGGGTCGACTCGGACAGCTCGATGCAGGGCTTCAGGTCCTTAATGATCCTGTAGCCGTAGGAGTCTTCGTTCTTGATCGCGGCGAGAACGCAAACGTCCAGCAGTCCGCGTTTCAGTTGAATGTCCATGCAATACCTCCCTTCGTGTAATACATCATATCACGAAGTATATGAGTTGTCAAGTGCTTTTTTCGAATATTTTTTTCGGAAAAGGGAAGAACCAATGGTTTCATGTCTCGTTGATCATTTGGGTGATTTTTACCGTAAGTTCTCAATGGCTATATCACAAGATTTGAGCGTCAAAAGGGTATCTATGAAGACGCGGCACACCGAAACGAGCAACTTTAAACGGATTTCGGTGGTTTCGGCGGCTAATCTTCCTTAAAGATGAATCCTTTTTGGCTCCTTTCTACATACTTTTTGATTTTTGGGTGCACTTCATCAGGCTCTGCTGAAATATGCAGAGCCTTCTGAAGTTCAATGCGGCAATTTTAAAGCCGAAGAACATTTTACATCGGAGTCTTCCGCGCACTGGCATTCTGTCCACTCTGTACTTTCTTCGCAGCAGCGACGGGATCGCTTCTACGCCGTTCCGGATATGGGACAGTTCTCTGAACCGTTTTTCTGATCTTTCTCTTTTCCATGCTGCGCGCAGTTGACCCTTCAGAGATACTGTCTTCCGGTATCCTTTCCTCGTCAGGATCGGATGACACATCAGGAAGTGCGGACAACTCTTGCAGTCTGTTTCATACATGTATATCGTGCATTGCCCCGTTTGACTGTTGTGTTTTTGTTCCAAAGGCTTGTTTCCGTTCGGACAGGTCTGAACGTCCGTACCATCTTCCGAGAACATGAAATCCGCGAGAAAGGGATCCGGTTCTTTTCCGGTCAGGTTGGTGTTGACGAGTTCGATTTGTTTTTGTGCCGCAAGTTCTTTTGCGTCAGATCCCGAATATCCGCCGTCTGCCACAAGCGTCGTCCCTTCCGTCGAATCATCCATCTTGCCGAGCTTATCCTTCAGATATTGTGCGTCCGAGTAATTGTTCGGCTGAAAGTCGTAGTCTTCTATGACACTTCCTTCCGGTCCCACAGCTTCAAGAAAGTTGGCGGAATACCCGTGCCAGACTTCACCGTGCTTCGTCCTGCAGGTTGCGTCCGGATCGAACGGACGCTGCAGCATCGAAGAGTTCATCCCTCCGTCTTCTTTCGTGCGCAGCCGCAGTTTCCCGTCTTCCTCCTCCGCCGTCTGCTCTTTCAGTACACGCCTCAGAAGTTCAACTTCCTGAAGACCTGTTTCAGGGTATTTTTCCAGCAGGACCTGTGCGTCATACAGGATCCGATCGATCTTTTTCGTCGTGTCTTCGCTTTTGTTGTGGTAGATGACAACATTCCTGTTCGCGTCGTTCGCGTAATCATTCAAGCCATCTTCAATTTGTCCGGCCTTCTTCAGAATCGCCCTGACGGCATTGGACAGCGTGACATAGAGCAGTTCCAGACGGCTCATGCTTTTGATGTTGGAAGAGATCATCATGGAATCCATTCGCTTCAGGGATGCGTCCAGATGCATCAGTTTCGCGGTCTCCCTCGACAGTTTCCTGACGGCATCCCCGATCAGATCGATGCCTGTTTCTTCTTCATACTTCCTGCAGCGTTCGCGGAAGCGTCCCAATGTCCGGTCGCTCATTGGCTGTTCATCAAAATCCTTCGTATGAAGAGCGACACGGAAGCGGAGGTCGAACAGCAAAGCGGTGAAGACGCCGTCATC
>CACZRJ010000077.1 GCA_902783535.1 uncultured Ruminococcus sp.
GGTCGACTGGGTCGACTATCTCGCGGAATGCGGCTTTTCCTACTGGCAGGTCCTGCCCTTCTGCCTTCCGGACGAAGTGAATTCTCCGTACAAATCTTACAGCGCGTTCAGCGGCAATCCGTATTTCATCGATCTGCCCACGCTCGCTCTGGAAGGGCTTCTGACGAAAGACGAACTGGAATCCGCCCGTCAGAACGACCCGTTCGTCTGCGAGTTCGACCGTCTTCTGGAAGAACGCCTTCCGCTGCTCCGGAAAGCATGTGCCCGCTTTACCGAGTGGGACAAAGCGGACGCTTTTCTGAAAACGCATCCGCATACGGCGAAATTCTGCGAATTCATGGCCCTGAAACGGGCGAACGCGGACCTGCCCTGGAACGAATGGACCGTTACGGAGGCGGACCCGGAGGAAGTCAGGTTCTGGGAGTTCACGCAATACGAATTCTTCCGTCAGTGGACGTATATCCGAAATTACGCGAACAGCAAGAACGTGAAGATCATCGGAGACATTCCGATCTATGTTTCGCAGGACAGCTCCGACGTATGGTCGAATCCCGAACAGTTCCAGCTCGACAAGCGGTTCCTGCCGAACCAGGTCGCCGGCGTCCCGCCGGACTACTTCGCCGCCGACGGGCAGCTGTGGGGAAATCCGCTCTATGACTGGAACGCCATGAAAAAGGACGGCTACCGCTGGTGGATGGAGCGCATGCAGTATATGACCGAGCTCTTCGACGGCGTCCGGATCGATCATTTCCGCGCTTTCGAGTCCTATTACAGCATCCCCGCAGGCGAGAAAACGGCCAGAAACGGCGTCTGGAAAAAAGGTCCGGGGCTCCCCTTCCTCCGTCAGATGCGGAAACAGTTCCCGGACGCTCTGCTGATCGCGGAAGATCTGGGCGACATCACGGACGATGTCCGGACGATGGTAAAGGAAAGCGGATTCCCGAACATGCGCGTCTTCCAGTTCGCGTTTCTGGGCGATCCGGATACGCCGCATCTGCCCCACAACTACAACGAAAACTGCGTCGCATATACCGGAACGCACGACAACAACACGCTGCTCGGATATGTCTGGGACGAGGACCCCGGGACGCGTTCGCTCATGCTTTCATACTGCGGATACGACAGTCCGGACTGGCAGTTCGGATTCGACTGCATCAGGAAAACGATGTTCGCCAGTCACGCCGGGCTGGTCATCCTGCCCGTTCAGGATCTCCTGCTGTACGGCGCGGACACGCGCATGAACAAACCGGGCGTCGCGAAAGGAAACTGGGCGTTCCGCGTCGCGGCATATCAAAAAGCGGAACTTGACCGCGACAAGGGAAAATTCCGCTACTGGAACAAACTGTACGGCCGCCTTCCCGCACTTGAGGAAAGGACCTGACAAAGCGGCCGTCCGCCTTCACGCTGTTTCAGAGAAAGGATAACGATACCGTCTATGGAGCAAATGTTTTTGTTCGGAAACGAAGCCGCGGCCTCCCCGCTCGCGGACCGGATGCGTCCCGAAACGCTGGATGATTATGTCGGGCAGCAGCATCTGGTCGGAGAAGGGAAAGTCTTGCGGCGGATGATCGAGACCGACACCGTGCCGTCCATGATCTTCTGGGGACCGCCCGGCGTGGGCAAGACGACCCTTGCGAGGATCATCGCGAAGAAAACGAATTCCGACTACGTCGAGCTGAGCGCCGTGACCAGCGGCGTCAAGGAGATCAAGGAGATCATGAACCGGGCGGAGATGAAACGCCAGACCGGGATCAGGACCATCCTGTTCATCGACGAGGTGCACCGCTTCAACAAAGCGCAGCAGGACGCGTTCCTCCCCTATGTGGAAAAAGGCAGCATCATTCTGGTCGGCGCGACGACGGAGAACCCGTCGTTCGAGCTGAATTCCGCTCTGCTTTCCAGATGCAAGGTGTTCATTCTGAAAGAACTCGGCGAAGAGGACATCCGCGCGCTGCTGGAGCGCGCGCTGCATTCCCCGGAAGGATTCGGCGACAGCCGGATCCTGATCTCGGAAGACCAGATCTCGTTCATCACCCGGTTTGCGAACGGAGACGCGAGGACGGCGCTGAACACGCTTGAAATGGCAGTCCTCAACGGGACGCCGAACGCGGACGGTTCGATCCGGATCGACGACGAAACGCTCGCACAGTGCACCAACCGCCGTTCGCTCCTCTACGACAAAAACGGAGAGGAACACTACAACCTCATTTCCGCCCTTCACAAATCCATGCGGAACAGCGATCCGGACGCGGCCGTATACTGGGCGGAGCGGATGCTTTACGGCGGGGAGGATCCCCTGTACATCGCGCGGCGGCTGGTCCGGTTCGCGAGCGAAGACATCGGCATGGCCGACAGCAACGCGCTCCTGATCGCAAACGCCGCATTTCAGGCCTGCCATTATCTCGGCGTGCCCGAATGCAACGTCCATATTGCCCACGCCGTCGTATACCTTTCGCTCGCGCCGAAGTCCAACGCGCTGGAAGTCGCGTGCATCAACGCGGAAAACGACATCCGGAAAATGCCCGCGGAACCCGTTCCGCTGCACATCAGAAACGCGCCGACGAAGCTGATGAAGGACAACGGCTACGGGAAAGGATATATCTATGCCCACGACACGGAAGAAAAAATGGCGAAAATGACCTGTCTCCCGGATTCGCTCGCCGGCCGCCGTTATTATCTTCCGACAGACCAGGGGCGCGAAAAACAGTTCAAAGAACGTCTCGAGCAGATCCTCGAATGGAAAAAATCCTGATCTTCAAAACCGAAAGGAGCACATCGGATATGCGGTTCAAACTCATCTGCGTCACAATTGCGGTCCTTCTGGCCTTCTCCTGCATCCCGGCATCCGTTTCCGCTTCGTCTTCCGAACTGCCCGATCCGGTCCTGGTCGCGTTCGGCGACAGCATCGCCGCCGCGGGAAAATGGCAGACCGCCTTCCGCGCGCTGTCCGGCGAATCGGTCCTGAACGCGGGCGTCGGAGGAAACACGTCCTCCGACGGACTGAAGCGGATCGCCTCGGACGTCAAAAACAAAAAGCCGGACGTCGTGTTCATCGGTTTCGGGACCAATGACGCGTCCATCGATATGGATCGCTACGTTCCGGTGGAAAAATGCGCCGAAAATCTGAAAAGCATGGTTGAAAAAGTCCGCGAATACGGCGCCACGCCCATCCTGATCACTCCGCCGCCCATCGTCGACAAGCCGTATCTCACGCGCCACAACGAAGAACCCTTTCTCCCCTACGGAGGACCGAACGGGCTGCTGGCATATTATGTGCTTGCCGTCCGCAAGACCGCATCGGAACTCAATGTTCCTGTCGCGGACGTCAATGCCGCTTTTCTGACCAGGAACTACGCTTCCCTGATCTCGGACGGCGTTCATCCGACGGACGCGGGCTACAAGATCTACGGAGAAGTGATTTACAAAGCATATCTCAAAGCAACCGCAGGCGACATCAACCTGGACGGTCAAATGAGATCTGTCGACTATATGCTGCTGAAGCGTTCGCTTCTCAACACCTATTCGATGACGAAAGCGCAGTCCAACCGCGCCGACCTCAACGGCAACGGACGCGTGGAAGGAAGCGATTACATGCTTCTCAAGCGCATCATCCTGAAGACCTACGACTACGACCGCGGGGTTCCGAAGGAAAGCGACTTCGTTTCCACGGCTTACGCGAATCTGATCCCGGACAGCCGTGAAGCGGACGACATGGCGTCGAACACGAAAGAACTGCAGTCCTGCGTCGACCGCGTCTCCCAGTCCGGCGGCGGGACGGTCATCCTCCCTTCCGGAACCTTTTATTTCTCCACGCAGGGCATGAACGCGCGGCAATACGAAGATTACGTCTGCATGCCCAAAAACAATGTCCTTGTCAAGGGACAGGGAACGTCCACCGTCCTGAAGCCGGTCGGAAACACACAGGGCGGTCTGGACATGTTCTATTTCAACGAATACGCAGACAGCGGTTTCAAAAATCCGAAATATCTGATCAACGCCGATTTCAGGGACTTCGTCATCGACAGCGAACTGACGCACGCCGCAAGATATACGTCCGCCGGAAAAGGATTCATGTTCAACCTGTTCCGCGACTGCGACTTCGACTCCATCATATGCAGAAACACGGACGGGACCGGGTTCGGCGTCGACTGTCCGATCAACTGCACCATCACGAACTGTGAAGCCTACGGATGCGGAAAAGCCGGAAACCGCTCCAGTTACGGCGCCTCCGGTTTCGGCATCGGAACGGGATACGCGGAAAACGAATCCATCCTGATCGACAACTGCTATGCAGAAGGAAACATGAAATTCGGTTTCTTCTTCGAACATCAGGGCAGGTTCAGCCCCTCCGCCTACCGGGCGCAGAAACTCGGCTCCTGCGTCGTCTCCAACTGCACCGCGAAAAACAACTACAACGATTTCGGCGGAGAGCTCGCTCTGGACCTGACCTATGTGAACTGCGTCGTTCCCGAAGACACGACTTCGGTATCCGCCATCGCCTTCCGTCAGCATTCCATCCGGTGCACCCTGGAAAACATGGACGTCCGCGTAAAATTCAGCGATGTGACCGACCCGGAACAGTA
>CACZRJ010000078.1 GCA_902783535.1 uncultured Ruminococcus sp.
ACGGTCAGCCCGTCTCCCGCCCTCGTGTTGACGAGGTCCGGGAAGAACTGTTTCTGCTCCATGCAAAAAGCCTCCAGTTTAGCGTCTGTATTTGAGAATTGTTTTTTCTTACCGTTTCGTCCGGATCGCGCAGTCGCTTCCGGGCAGTCTGTTTCCGTCGATCACGACGGAACCGATGTCGTCGGCCGAAATGCTGCCGTGCGCCGGATTCCGGACGCTTCCGATGCTTCCGGAGATCATGGCTTCGACCGAGCTGTGCTCGAAGGCGGATTCGCATCCCTCCATCGAGCAGTCCTCCAGCACGAGGCCGCCGCAGAAGCAGAAAGGCATGTTTCCCGCGATCCTGCAGCGGACGAACCGGAGATTCTCCGAATACCATCCGATCCGGTCCCCGTTGATCACGCAGTCGGTCAGAGTGACGTTTTCCGCGCGCCACAGGAAATCGTTTGCATTGACGACGCAGCCGATGATCTCGCCGTCCCTCACGTACTGAAGCGCGTCGTCCCCGTTCAGATTCGTGTCTCTCATCCGGACGTTCGCCGATTCGAACAGGGCCCGGTCGGAACGGATGCGGGAATTCTTCCCGACGGTCACGTCCGCGCATCTCCAGCCGAAGTCGTTTCCGGAAACGTCGCACTCGGACAGGACGACGCCTCTGCATTCCCGGCATCCTCTGCCCGCGTGCAGGAACGTCTTTCCGATCTTCAGGTCTTCGCAGTACCAGAAGGGATCCTTTGCGTCCTCCGTCAGCCTGGAGTTCAGCAATGTCACGCCGGCAGCGTGCCACAGCGGGTACGGCATCGCGAACAGACAGCCTTTGACGGTGCCGTTTCCGGCGTCCTTCAGGGCATATCCGCTTCCTCCGCGTCCTTCGAACCGGCAGTTCTCGGCGGAAAATCCGCGCAGGCCGGCCAGCGGCCGGTCTTCGCCCGTGATCAGATCTCTGACGACTGTCTTCTTTTCCATGCCGTTACCTCCCTTTTTTCCCGCTTTCAAAGATTCTTCTGAAAAGCGATCCTCGGCTCTCCGTTTTCAAGACGGATCGTTCCGCATTTCCGGAATCCGTATTTCTCCATCAGCGACAGCATCGTTCTGTTGTTTTCGTGGGTGTCGATCCGGATGACGCCGGAGAGGGAACCGCAGAAATCCAGAACGTCCCGGAACATCTTAGCGCCTTTCTTTCCCGCGGCGATCCGGTGGATCGTGCCGTAGGGCCTGTCGTCCGGCCATGCGCCGTCGATCTTTGCGTAGGTCGGGTCATCGCCGGGCAGGAACGAGAAGACGCCGATGATCTCTTCATTCTCGATGACGACGTAGCAGTGTCCGTCCCGGATGTCCGTAAGCGTTTTTTCGACGGGCGGTCCGTCTGTTCCCCACTGGCCCGGATTGCCTTCTTCCGCCATCCGCGTCCGCGCGGACGCGAAGATCTCCCGGATCTCCGGAAAATCCTCCATCGTCGCCGGCCGGATCACCCGGGTGTTTTTCCGAAACGTCTTCTCCATCACCCGGCGTCGGGCACGTCCCGCTTGCGCAGGACCCGTCCTCCGAGCACGCAGACGAGGATCGTGACGGCGATCATCAGCGCGGTCGACAGGAGCCCGACGAAAGGAAGCGGAGTCTTTCCGTAATAGGCGATCAGAAGGATCATCGCGAAGTCGGTCGATGCGGCGGTCACGAGCCCGCCGATCACGCAGATCAGCATGCCCGGATTCCGGAACATCGCCCGGTTCGCGTCCGGAACGTCCGGCGGGGTCAGCCGGGTCCATTCCGCCTTCCGGACGAAAGAGATCACGACTGCGGTCAGTCCTGCGAGCGTCAGCACGGGCAGAACGTAGAAGGTGAAAATCTCTTCCGCGTCGATCCCGGCGAATTTCAGGATGTCCGGCACGGAGGCGGTCAGGTTGATGATGAAATGCAGCGCGATCGTATAAATGACCCGCCCGGTCTTCTGATAGACCGCGGCGAACAGAAGTCCGAGGAAGAACGCGAGGAAGAACTGTCCGCTGTTGCCGTGGATCAGTCCGAACAGGAGCGCGGTCACGGTCGCCGCGCAGGTCTGCCCGTAGGGATGCAGGACGTCAAGCAGCGTTTTCCTGAAGACGAGCTCTTCGACGACCGGAGCCCCGAGGACCGTATAGACCAGCATGACGATCTGCGCCCATGGCGATGCGAATTCGGCGATATCCGTGCCGCGGACCGGTATTCCGAGCAGCTCCGCGAAATTTCCGAGATAGACGCCGACGCCCCAGAGACCGAACGCCGACAGCACGATGACGAGAAACGCGGGAAACGACAGGTCCTGTCTGAGGATCGGCACATGCGTTTTGTAGGAAGTGATCTTCCGCATCAGCGGTATGGCCGCCGCAAATCCGATCCCCGCGCCGAGCGCGGACATGACGAGGACCGTGGACATCAGCCCCGTGTCCTCAAGCAGCGAGCCTGCGGAAAAAGCGTCCGCGTCTCCGGACATGGACGCCGTCACGATCCTGAAGACCTGCGCCCCGACCAGAAATCCGATCAGGACGGCCGAAACGACCGAAATGACGCCGTAAAGCGCGGCGACCGACAGCCCGGAGCGGTTGTATGCGGACCGCATGAGTTTTTGCTGTTGCTTTTGCGTTTTCCGCTGAAATGCAGTCTGTTCCCTATCCATACGATAGTTCCTCCGTTTTCTGAAAAGCTACTGGCGGTCGAAATAGGATTTTCCTCCGTTCGGGAGGAAATATGTGCGGATGAACCCGTCGGTCGACACGACGACGAACTCGTTGGTGGCGACCACGTAATAGACGTCGTCGCCGTCCTCTTTTTCGATCTTGTGCAGCGCGTCGGGATTGTTGACGACGTCGCAGGCCGCCTTTTCATACGCCTGCGCGGAAGCGAACCCCATCTCGATCCCGTGCTTTTTGTAATGCTCGTCGAGCAGCTTCGAATTGCGGAAGGTCAGTTCCTTCCTTTCCGGAACGCTCTGCTCGGCGGAAGATTCCGGCAACGGCTCAGAAGCCGAAGGAGCGGCGGAGATCTCCTGTCCGTTCTGTTCGGAAACCGGCTCCGCGCTCCCGGAGGGGAGGACGGACAGTTCGAACTCGCTCGAAGAAGCCGGAGACGGCGCGCGTCCGAATACGCCCGTCATCCAGAGGACGAGCAGGACGGCCGCGGCGACGACGGCGAGAACGATCAATATTTTCGGGAGACTTCCGGACCCCTTGCCGGACTGCTGATTGTGATTCTGTGCCATGGCTTACGAACCGCCTTTCCCGTCGTTTTCCGATTTGTCCTCGCCGCGGACCGCATTTCGCAGTTCGGATTTCCGCGGCGGGCGGACGTAGGGCGCGAGATCTTCGCGCGAAACGCCGAATCTTTGATAATTCAGGCGGGCCTCCTCCAGGCTGATCCCGTTCGCCCCGCCGGCATACGACGGATCCTTCAGCTGCAGCCGGTCGTCTTCCCAGAAGCAGACCGGACAGATCTCGAACGACCCGCCCGCGGGTTCGGAAAGCGTATAGCACCCGCAGCAGGCGCACTGATATTTCGGAAGCGCGAGCTTAAAGCGGGCGCCGCGCGCAATGTTTTTCGATTCCATAGCCAACCCCTCTCATCCGCATTATCACATATTGAACATATGTTCATTACATATCCATACCTTCTCGATCGCATTATAAGTTATTTTTCTGCAAAAAGGAAGTCTTTTCCGTTTTCTTTTTTCTCTTTTTTTCTTTCCCTTCTCTTTTCTTTTCCTTCTGGCCGTGATATACTGGATGCGCAAAGACGGACAAAGGAGGGATCTCATTGATCACCGAAGTCTCCCTTCGCGACATCAAGGACGTGATGGAGCTCATTTCCGATCAGTCGC
>CACZRJ010000079.1 GCA_902783535.1 uncultured Ruminococcus sp.
AGAACGCGAGCCCATCCGTGATCCCGACGAGGCGGGTGTGATCTATCTTAGGTTGAGCAGAAGGTGGTAAAAACGTTGTGACTGCTCGTCTCGCGGGGACTTGCGGGGGAAGGAGTTCGGAGGTCGCGGGTGGTTCCCGGTCGGCGGAAAACCGGCGGGGAGTGCTCCATTTTTGTGAAAAAGGCAGTTGACCGGAAGACCGCGTGCTGTGGATTACTTGTGCTCCGCCAGCCAGATGGATACACGGGACTGGATCTTTTTAGCGCATTCTTCCGCAGATCCTACGCCGCCGAGGAATGCAGAAATCTCCTCTTGAATGATTTTGCCGACTTCCGTGTATTTCTTTGTCCTGAACACAGAAACTCCCGCTTCATCGACGATCCCGATGAGCTTAGCGTAGTCTTCTTCCGTAAATATTCCGCTGACATGCGGAGACTGTCTGTCTTCGTCGGTGATCGTACCCTCGCCGCGGCTCCATTTTCCCCCTCTCTCATACCACCATAGGTATTCCCGCCCGATGTACGGCTCCGCCATACTGTCAAGCATGGTTCGCAGCGACGGAAGCCCGCCCTGATACTCTTCGTCCGTGAAGAAAGCCCGGCAGAGTTCCCACGCGAGGTCAGGCGCTGCGCAGGTCGAAGGGATCATAAAGATGATCGACGATCCGGTGCGGACGGTGATCCCCGCTCCTTCCCGTTCCTCGGACACAGGATCGCCGATCGGGAACCAGTCCTTTGTCCCGAACAGCAGATGCAGCCGAGCATAATCCGTGATGGAGGTGATGCTTCCGGTTGCCGTCATGATCCTCCCGCCGAGATACGCTTCGGTGAGATCGAGCTTTTCCATGTTCGCGTAGGGAGAAGTCTTCGCGTATTCCGTCTCATTCGGGAAGCTCTTTATGAAGTCCAGACAGCGTGCAAACGTGGGAGAATCGAACGAACAGACATCCCCGTCAATAAATACAAGGAACGATCCCGGTTTCGAGAGAAGCGTCATCATCGTGCTCTGCGTGAGCTTTTCGGAAAAATCGACGCCTTCTGGCAGTTCTTCGATGTAATCGAGAATGTCGAAGATCGTCCAAAAGCCCTTTTCGGCAAGCGGTCCGAGGTTCTCCGGCGTGGAGATGGTCATGGATACCGTGAAATTCGTCGAAAGCCCCCACAGCCCGCCGTTTCCGTCGTCGAAATACCTCTCTACGGCGTCGAAGAGATTCTCTCGGGTGATGAGAGGATCCGTTTCGAGATAAGGCGAAAGATCGGTGTACAGCCCCTTTTCCGCCACTGTCAGCAGATAGGATGAGGATGCGTCGCCGAGCAAAATGTCCGGCTCAAAGACGCCGGTGACCATGTCCAGTGAAAGCCGGTTCGCGCCGTCTGCAACCTCGGTATAGTCGTTGATTTCGATCTGAACGTCGTCGCGCGTCCGGTTGAAATCGGAAATCGCTTTCGTCACGCCGGGAGACAGCTGTGTGTTTGCGTAAGCGAGATGCAGGATCCGTGCGCCGGAAAGATCCCTGTCCTCCCCGCGCAGATATAGTACGGGACGGACGCTGAACGACGTATTCAGGGTATCGGTATTGGTGACCGTAAAGATCATCGTATCCCTGTCTGCGGCAAACCAGAGCGACACACCCTGAATGCCGGAATTCAGGTAATTCAAAAGACTCACCGGCTCTTCCTCGTTCGGATCCACGCCGAAAACGCCGCCCGTGCCGTCGTTGATATAAAGACCGTAGCAGTAATCGAATCCGCTTCCGCACGGGACGGGGATCCTCTCGTTGGCTATGAAATCACCAAAACGGGCATTTTGCGCGACGTAAAAGGCGTAACCGGAGGTCCCCGCACGGTCGGTGCATCTTGCGAGAATCGTTCCATCCGGAAGCGTCATGAGTCCTTCTGCCTGTGTGTCCGGCGGAAGAACAGCGGAGCGCACGACGTTCCAGGTTTTGTCGATAAACAGAAGCTCATCCTGCGACAGGACCGCCGCGTTTCCGCCCGCATCCCGCACCGCCCCTGCGATTCCAAGCACCTGCCGGGGAAAGAGAGAATTGATCGTTTCGCTGATTTCCACCTTATTATTTTTCCGGTCGTAACGCATCAGCCGGTAATACCGATCCGGCGTCGCAAGCACAATGACCGCCTCGTCGGCATAAATCGCTCCTTCCGCGGGACCTTCGCCAGCGCTGCCCGGGAGCTCCGTCACAGATTTTACTTCTCCCGAACGAAGGTCGGCGGTCACAAGCGCCGGAATCTCGAGAACGGACCAACTCCCGTCCTCCGTTTCCGTTTCGGCTGTTTGTTTCGCGAGATAGGTGAGCTCCCCGGTCTCCGCGTCCCAATGCGGCGTGACGGTCGTGTACAGCTCCGCGCCGTCCGGCAGAGGAAAGGCCGCTTCGTTGAAAATGTTTTGTGTCGAGTTTGTCTTCTCGATGTCGGGTTCCTGAGCGGTTTCCTGCTTTCTTCCGCAGCTTGTAAGCAGAAGTAGAACGGCGAGCAGGAACAACGCGGAATGAAAACAGCTTTGTCCTTTTGAACTTCTCATCGTTGGGCAAAGACCTCCTTAATGCCAGCCAGATACTCAACTAATGATGATGTAGATGAATATATGAAACTCCACGTACCGCTTCTATGATTATATCATGCAGACGAATGCCGTGTCAATATACGATTATCCGAAATATAGCAAAATAGCCGGGACTTTTCAACTTTTTTACTTTTCGAGACAGAAACCTGTGGCGGGATCGTCTTTGGCAAGTAGGGCACCTCTACTGTTGATGGGGCGGGATTACGGATGGGATCAAAACTCGAACCCATCCGTGATCCCGATGAGCAGGGATATCATCCCGCCCGTCCGTACCCCTCAGCTCACGCGCTCCCCCATCCTTTTCTTCATGGATCATCCGGATGCCGGCTTTCAGATGTGCCTGCTGCCTCACAATGTCCGCTCCGATCAGAGCGTCAACCGA
>CACZRJ010000080.1 GCA_902783535.1 uncultured Ruminococcus sp.
ATGTCCTGCTCCATCTGCTTGACGGAATCGCACAGGATCTCGACTTCGTCGCCGGTCCTGATATTCAGTCTGGAGATCGCGGAATCGCCCTTCTGCCCGCTGCTGCGGTCTTTTACGTATGAAAGGGCCGCGTCCGAAAGGTTATTGATGGGTTTGATCAGACCTTTGACGATACCGAAGAGAACGACGGCCGTCAGGACGACCGCGGCGATGCCCATGAAGATCAGAATATTCCGGAGATATGCCGCGCGGTCGCTCATGATCTCGTCCATGGATACGTCGGCGCCGACCAGGGCGACCGGGGCCCCGGCGCTGTCGCGCACCGGTTCCATGGAGGTACAGAGCCATCCGTAGGTATCGTTCGTAATGAACGCCGGAATGCCGTTCTCAGGATGCTCCGCTTCCTTCGTCGGTCCGGAGACCTCGTGCGTGGTTCCCAGCTGGCACTGTTCGCTCGAACGGTCGGCGTCCATGATGTACGTGCACATGTCCCCTTCCAGTTTCTGAACGTACAGGTACTTGATCCCGTTGCTGTCCTTGATGTCGAAAAGCGTGTCCAGCATCCTGTAGTATTCGTCGTCCTTGATGTCTTCCGCTTTCGCGTCATAATCCGCACGGAATTTCTCGTCGCTCCTGTATTTTTGTTCGTCATACGTTCCGATCTGCTTGACGGCGTCGTAATAACGGAGGAGGGCGTCAGCGTCCAGCTGGGAAGCCGCTGTCTTCGCGAGGTTCGAAGTCAGCTTTTTGTAATGATCGTCCATCGTCGTGCTGTAGACGTTGTAACTGATCGTGACGGCAATGGCGGACAGAATCAGGGACGTGAAAATGATGACGACGACGGTTTTGAACCGCAAAGACACCAGTCGTGTTTGCTTTTGCTTTGTTTTCTTCATTACAAAACCACCCTTTCAGAAAAGAAGTAGATTGGCGTATGTGTGCCTGAGCGGGGCATTGAATACGGCGGATGAAACGATTGTCTCGCCTTCGAATGAAGCGTCCTCCGGGAACAGTACTTCCATGGAGTCCGCTCCGAACAGTCCGCACAGCGCGGATGCCGCGTCCCGGAGTTGTCCCGGCGAAAGGTCCGTTTCCGTCACGTGAAGCACGGATTTCGCCGTATATCCGGTCAGATAATGCCTGTTCGAGTCTCCGCTCAATTCGACCGCCAGCGTTTTTCCGCCGCAAAAATCGTTTTCGTCGACGCACCATTTTACATGCGCGTCCGGCCACTTCACGTAAGGACGCGCGCCGAGCGCGGAATCCCGCATCCGGTTGTACTCTTCGGCGGAAAGCGGGAAACAGGCGGCCCCGTTCGTTCCGGGTTTCTCCGGAGCCGTCCGGAAGACCCGGAAACGGCTGTCCTCCATGAACCCCAGACCTGCATAGAATTCTCTGAGCCGCGGCGACGGTTTCAGAAACAGTCCGTATCCGTTTTCTTCCGCCGCACGCTTCGCGTCCAGGATCAGCGTCTGCATGAACCCGTTGCTCCTGTAGGCCGGCAGCGTTGCCGCAGCGTAGATGAACCGGACCGGAAAATCCTCCTCTCCGTCCGAAAAGAACGCATCCATCAGGTGGATCATGCTGACCGGTTTCCCGTCAAGAGCGTAAACGGGAATCAGGATGCGCTTGAAGTTCTCGCTGTAAAAATATTTGATGTAGTCTTCCGGGTCTTCAAATGCGGATTGCCAGATCGCGCACAGATCGGGAATGTCCCGCTCGGAAGCGAGTCGGATTTCAGAGATCAAGGCGGCTTACACCTCCACGGTCAGGGTATTGAAACCGGCATACCGACGGTAAAAAAACTGTTTCGACTTGGTTTTGACCATCTGTATTCCAAGGGAAGCAAGGTGCTCCTCGTTGTCGTAATCGCGGCCCGTTTTCATGGAAAACGGATTGAACGAGACCGCATTGTCGCGAAGGTGAAGCACGGCTGTCCCGTCTTTTTCGAAGAAGAGCGTCAGCTGAATGTATTCGTTTCCTTTTTTGTTGAATGCGTTCTCGATAATGGCCTGACAGACCTCCTCCACGCAAATGGAAACGTAGTAGATCTGCTTCGGCGTCGCATTGTTTTCTTCGCAGAATGCCTCCGCATTCTTCATCAGATCCGCGATGTCCGTCGCGTTCGTATCCAGCAGATAGGAGAAAACATTGTCGTTCTGCTTTTGCCTCCTGAAAAACACAATGGGGATCCAGACGGCGAGAGAGGAAAGTTCAGCCCCGAGATACACGAGCCAGAACCACTTGATGCCGAGTCCGGAAAGGATCAGTGCGAACAGCACGAAGCAGACGAACGTGCGCAGCTGATTGATCAGAAACACAATCTTTTCCCTGCCGACGGCCTGGAAGCAGTAACTCCATACGATACTCATCCCGGCCGGGACCGTTGAAAGGCAGAACAGCCTGACCGCGGAAGCGCCTTCGGAGACGGCCGTTCCGGTCAATCCGAACAGCGAACAAACGGACGGAGCGAAAACCGCGAACAGGGCGGAGACGATGCCGCCCGCAATGAAACCGATGACGGCCGCGCGCGTCATGACATGCCGGATCGCCCCTTTGTTATGCTCCGCGTAAAACGTCCCGCAAAGCGGCTGAACCGTATCTCCGAGCGCGGTAAAGACGGCCAGCGCGAGATAGGAGACGTTCTGTACGACGTTGAACTGCGCCAGCGCGGTGTCGCCGCCCATTCGGACCAGCATGTTGTTCACGATCAGGAAAGCGGCGAACTGTCCGATATAGCCGAAGGAGGAAGACATGCCCGTCTTCAGCACCGCAAGGATGCGCTTGAAATCCGGTTTGACGAAACGGAACCGCAGGATCGCCCATTTCCTCGTAAAATGGAGAAGGAAAATGCAGATGCCGACGGCTTTTCCGAAAACGGTCGCTATGATCGCACCGCGCACGTCCCAGTGAAAAACAAGAATGAACAGCGCGCTTGCGGCGACATCCGTCAGATACCCGGTCACATAGCCGACGCTGGCAAGTTTCTCGTTATCGTCGCAGCGGACGCAATAATACAGAAGGAAATAAACGAACGTCAGCGGCGCGCCGAGAAACATGATCTGCAGGTATTCCCTTGCATAATTCCACAGTTCTCCCTCAGGGTCGCCCGCGCCGAGCATCTGCAGGACATAAGGCATCAGAAGGAGCCCCGCGGCGGCGATCAGGATGCTTATAGCAAGCGAAACGATGAGCATTTGAGAGAAGACGGCGATGCCTTCTTTCGCTTTCCCGCGCCCGAGCGCCCGGTTGTAATGCACGGACGTTCCGACCGCGATCCCAATGTCCAGAACGTTGTAAATCATGTAAACGGGCGAAACGAGCGACATGGTCGCAAGTCCGGCCTTTCCAATACGGATCCCGACGAACAGCGCGTCAGCGACATCGCCGAGCGCAAGTCCGAGCGCAGAAAAAAGCGTCGGCCGAAAAAGCCGGCGGAACATTCTGCCGGTGAACGACTTGCTCTTCAGTTCGCTTGTTGAGGAAACGCTCATCTCAACTGGCCTTTCCAGACGCGGACCAGTTCCTTAGGCCTGCGCAGCAGCTTGTGCCTGCGGAGGCCCTCCAGGCCCATGTCTTCTTCAGAATCAACTGTTTTCACTTCAGGCGGCAGGAGTCCGTAAAGCGCCCACTTGACAAAGCAGTCGCATCTCTTGTCCAGGACCTTGCAAAAACAGATGTCATAGATCTCCGGCGTAATGAACGTACCCGCGACGTATGCTGTGTCTTCCCCGTCCGTCTGAAACAGAACGCCCCACATGTCCAGGTCGGAAAAATGCATCAGCGCCGTCTCGGCGGCATCCAGATCCGCGACGTCTCCGGAAACGTGGGTGGCGGCCCACCGGCGGTCGATCAGCACCGCTCTGCAGGCGTTTTCATCCGTCAGAGCCTCCGTCGTCCAGTGTTCGGCCGTTGCGCGGCCGAAATTGACTTCGTGCCGCAAACTCTTGTATTCTTTGCCTGACATCGCGATCTGCGCGTCCTTGTCATACCGGTACGGAAAATCGTCCCTGCATTCCTCAAACAGAAATTTCCCGGGATAATTGTCCTCCGCAAAACGCATATCGTCTTCCGAGACAAAGTAAAAAACCGGCGACCCGTTTTGCAGAAGCGCGTCGATCATCCTCTTTTTTCCGCTTTCGAATCCGCAAGGAAACAGATACGCATTCTCTCCTCGAGATCCGTATTTGACCAGGAACGCGTCGTCCGAAAGGCAGACGCCGTACTGTTCTGTAAGCTGCCATGAAAACAGCGACGCGAACGTGTATACGTGAAGCGTACTGCAGGAAGAAACGCGAATGGCCTCCATCTGCTTTTTCATGGACAGGTCGATCGCGGTGAAGCGGAGCGATGACATCTGTTCCGCTCCGTCCGTCGTGGGAATCTCACTCATAAACGGGCTATTACTGGATGTTCAGAATATTCGTGAATCTGGTGAGTTCGAAAACTTCCATCATATCCGGGGTCACATTCACGATCGACAGTTTTCCGCGCTTGCTCATGGCTTTCTGCGCAGTCAAAAGCACCCGCAGCCCGGAGGAAGACATATAATTGTCCTTTGCGAGATCAATCACGACTTCATCGACGCCTGCTGAAGATTCGTTAAACTCGTCAAGCGGCTTCGGGGAGTCTTTCGTGTCGAGTTTTCCGTCGACGAAAAGCGTCAGCTTGTTTTCATCCAGTATTTTTGTAACGGTCATGATCATGTACCTCCAGTCAAGTCATCTCAACGCAGAACAGTTGCGGATACGGATCAGGTGAATCCGCAATGCAGCAAATCCTGCCACAAATAACACATAATTACCTTGATATTTTATCACGTCAATTCCATAATTTCAATCCTTTTTGACGATTTTCATGGCGTTCCGGACCTTTTTCACCATGCGGAAACGGGTACAGGCGGCACCGCCGGCGCATGATATACGGAACGGTTCGATGCAGGAAACAGAAAAAACCGAAATCCTGTGAAAACAAGGATTTCGGGATGGTGCCGGTGGCGGGGGTCGAACCCGCACGTCCTTGCGGACACGAGATTTTGAGTCTCGCACGTCTGCCAATTCCATCACACCGGCAAAT
>CACZRJ010000081.1 GCA_902783535.1 uncultured Ruminococcus sp.
CCCTTGATCTGGAAAACGAATCCGTCTTCCGCGGACGCGGGAATCACGAACGCCGCCAGCATGACGCAGACGACAGCGACGCAGATGGATGCTTTCAAAAGGGATCTTTTCATGTTGATTTGCCCGAAAACGGCCGGAAATGCCGGTGTCCGGGCAGTCCTCCTTTTTCAGATTCTTTTGGATTTATGGTCTTTTCTTTTTTTAAAAATGTGTCAGACGGGGACGTACCGCCGGAAGAAAGGTCACTTGAAGATGAAGTAGGAAGCGACCAGGACGACGTCCGCCAGCGTGAGCAGCGCTTCGGCGACGAACCAGTATTTCCGGTGCGGGCTGAAGACGGTCATGACCCCGGCCAGCCCCACGATGATGATCCCGGCGAGGACCAGGACGAGCGAGGACATGTAGTTGCCGGAAAACGGCACGACGATCTCCGACGGCGCGAGAAACAGGAAGACGATGTTCAGGACCGCGACGCCGGCAAACAGCAGGCAGGCGCCGAGGCAGCCGCGGTCAAAGGAGCGGCCGGACGGATTTTTGTCTTCCATCGGTCAGTCGACGTAAACGGTCCACTGGGCCGACGTATGGCGTTTGGAACCGGCGGAAACGAGGTCGCCGTTTCCGTAGATGCAGAAGTAGAGCTTGTTCGAGTCGGCGTTCATGTCCCAGAAGCGGGCGCGTTCCTTGCCGGCCGGGTTGAGCACGTCGGTCGCCGGGTCCACGCGGACGTCGAGACGGTATTTCGAGATGCTGCCGGGCGTCTTTCCGTAGCCGAACAGGATGGCGCGGGTCGCGGCGTTCGAGAGATAGAAGGCGCCGTTGTAGCTCGGGTCGCCCACTTTCAGCGTTTCGTAGATCTTGTCCAGTTTGCCGTTTTCGTCGACGTAGGCGCAGTAGAGTCCGAGGACCTTGCTGACCGGCATCATGCAGGTGTAGGACAGTCCGTAGTAGACGTCCTTCTTGTAGTCGTAGTCGACTTCCAGACGGGTCTGCGGGCCGACGATCGTATAGTTCCGGACGGCGTAGCAGTACATGTCGTCTTCGCTGTAGTTGTATTTTCCGTCGTCGCCGGCCGGATCGTAGTAGAGTTTCGTTTCCTCCGTGATCCGCAGCTGCTTGACGGAGGTGCTCTCTCCGATGTTCAGGACGATCTCCTTGTTCGTCGTTCCGTCGAACAGTTTGATGCTTCTCAGCTTCTCGTTCGCGTGGTTGCCGCCGGAGAAGACGCTCGAACTCTTCGTCTTGCCCGCGCGATAGACGTATTCAAGGTCCGTGCTTTCCGTCGCGAACGTATGCTTTCCTTCGCTGTCGGTCAGTTCCCATCCGCCGAGGTTCCAGGTGCCCCATTTGGTCTGATGGAAGGTCTGGCGCAGGTCGCCGAAATCGGTCGTGCATCTGATCTCGTACTGGACGCTCGTCGTGCGCTTGACGGTCATGTCCCAGGTCTCGGGATTCTCGATGCGGTCCTTGATGTTGATCTTGGCCGCGAATTTCGACGTCACGTCTCCGCGTCCGTCGGTCGGGCCGTAGGTTTCGTAAAGGTCGTATGTTTTCAAAACGTGCCTCTTGATCAGTGCGTAGTCCTTCGCGTTGACGGTGTTGTCCGCGTTGACGTCGGCAGCGGTCAGCGCCGCGCCGGTCAGCGTCGCGCTCTTCATCGTCATGCGCTTGACCACGAGATAGTCGTTCGCCTTGACGGCGCCGTCTCCGGTGACGTCCCCGTCGAGAACGAAAAAGTAAATGTCGATGTCTCCGGTGTAGTGGATACGCTTACGCAGTTCGTCGCCCGTTTTCAGGACGCCGGACGCTTTTTCGTTTCCGTTAGCGTCGACGATGGTCACGCCGTCCATGGAATTGATCATGGAAGGGATCGCGGACGCGTCGGTGTTCGGCGGGATCCGAATCGCGTCGTCCTGCAGCCTCAGATAGACTTTTTCTCTCAGCGAGAAGGTGTCCTCATAGGTCGCTTCGCCCTGGAAGACTTCGATCTCGGAGGCGAATGCGAACGTCTTGTTCGAGACCAGCTCCATACGGACGTATCTGTAGGAGACGGGATTCGACATGCGCAGCCTGTATTCCTTCAGCGAACTGCTGCCGGCTTCCGTCTTGGTCGATTCGCCGATCAGCGTGAACGAGTTCCCGTCGTCGGAGCCGTAATAACTGACGGATTCCGGGAACCAGATCCCCCAGTCCTGCTTTTCCAGGAATTCGGTATTGAATTCGCAAAGGGAATCCTCTTTCTTACCGAGATCGACGTCGATGTGCCATGTGCCGGCTCTGTAGAAAGCGTACCAGCGGTTGTCGACGGTTCCGCTGCTGTCGCCCTTGACGCCGTCGGTCAGTTCCGTTCCGTTCTTCTGGCGGTAGTCGGTCGCGGGATATTTTTCCTTGTCCACCTGATACGGTTCCGTGCCCGTATACGTCTTCCCCTTCGCGACGTTGACGGACGAAGCGGCCTTGACCGCGAACGCGGCCGCCGCGAACGACGTCAAAACCATACAGAGAGCAAGCAGCGTGACAATGATTTTTCTGCTGTGCATGATTTGCCTCCCTCAGAGTTTTCTTCCCTCCTATTATATCTATGCGCGCTGCCATTGTCAATCTCCATCCGGTTCAATTTTCCGCTTCCGTTTTGTGCATGTTGCCCATTCCCGGTCCTTCCTGAGGAAAAAGAAGAAAAGAAAGGGCGCCGTCCATTGACAAACCGGTCAGAATCGGGTATAAATTTTCTTGGGAACCGGCGGAAGCGCCGGCTCCGAAGACATAAGAAAGGACGACACATAGATGCACGACAATGCGATCCGATACCCGAACGTCGACTCCGTGCTCGCAGTGCTTGATCCGGAAGTCTGCCCGCAGGCGTTCCGGACGCTTTCCGAAATATCCGAAATGCTCGAGGACGAAGACGGAGGCATGCCCGATCCGCACGAGGCGGCGACAGAACTGGTCCATGCCGACATGCCGGACGACCTCCCGGAGGAGCTGATCGAGCTGATCGAGGAGCTCTATCTCTGCGCGGCGGAAAACGGCGACGCGGACGCGTGGAACGATCTCGGCGCGCAGTATTACGACGGCGCGCGCGGATTCCCCCAGGACTTCGGGAAGGCGCTCCATTACTACGAGCTGGCCGCGGAAAACGGTTCCAGACAGGCGCAGGAGAACCTCGGCTACTGTTATTACTACGGGCGGAGCGTGCCGGTCGACTACGAGAAAGCCTTCCATTATTTCCTGCTCGGCGCGCTGGACGGGCACATCATTTCCCTGTACAAGATCGGAGACATGTACCGGAACGGGTACTACGTGAAAAAGAACGGCCGCGAGGCGTTCATCATCTACGATCACTGCGTCGATATCATGTCCGATGAAGCGGCGAAATTCTGCGGCGGTCCGCTGTTCCTCCGGCTGGGCGACTGCTGGCTGAACGGGATCGGCACCGAGAAAAACGCGAAGAACGCCCTCGTCTGCTATCACAGGGCGGAAACGTACCTGTACGACATGGTCGCGAACGGCGAAGTCATGTACAGAAAGAGCCTGGAGGCCGCCGTCGAGGGGCAGAATAAAGCGCGGGAGGCGCTGAGCGGAACGCTGCCGGACAAGCGCTGGACGTTCGACGGCTGAAAAAGATTTCAAAACAACACAGATAAAAGAAAGGATCGAAACGCATGTATATTCAGACACCGCCCATGGGATGGAATTCCTGGAACACGTTCGGACCGAACATTTCCGACAGCCTGATCCGCGAGACGGCGGACAAAATGGTCGAGGAAGGCCTGCTCGAAGCGGGCTACAACTATCTCGTCATCGACGACTGCTGGCTGCTCCGCGAGCGCGACGAAAACGGGAAGCTGGTCCCCGATCCGGAGAAATTCCCCCACGGCATGAAAGATCTCGCCGACTACGTCCACAGCAAGGGGCTGAAGTTCGGCATGTACTCCTGCGACGGGACCATGACCTGCGCCGGGTTCCCGAGTTCCTTCGATTACGAGTTCCAGGACGCGAAGCAGTTCGCCGAATGGGGCGTCGACTTCCTGAAATACGACAACTGCTACCGTCCCGTCAATTTCCCCGGACGCCTGCTCTACAAGCGGATGGGTCTCGCGCTCGCCAACTGCGGACGCGACATCCTCTTCTCCGCGTGCAACTGGGGCACCGACGGCAGCCCGGAATGGATCAAGGAGACGGGCGCGCACATGTGGCGCTCGACCGGCGACATCAACGACAGCTGGCAGAGCGTGAAGGAACTGACGGAAAGACAGTTCGACCTGCTGAAGACGAACGGCCAGGGCTGCTTCAACGACATGGACATGCTGATCGTCGGCATGCACGGCAAGGGCAACGTCGCCGTGACCGGATGCACGGACGAGGAATACCGGACCCATTTCTCCATCTGGTGCTTCTTCGGCTCCCCGCTGATGATCGGGTGCGACGTCCGCGACATGAGCGACGAGACCAGAAAGATCCTGCTGAACAAGGAGCTCATCCGTCTGGATCAGGACAGAGCCTGCCGTCAGCCGTTCCGCGTCGAGCGCTGGGGCGATCCGTTCTGGGTCCGGTTCCTGGAGAACGGCGATGTCGCCGTGGCAATCTTCAATCTTCAGGACACAAACACCTACGCCGACCTGCCGCTCGCGGACATCGGGCTCGCCGGCCGTTCCGGCAAGGCTCTGCGGATGAAGGATCTCTGGACGAACGAGGTCATCGGCCCGTTCAGGGATCACGTCCCGTTTGGAATGATCCCCGCGCACGGATGCCGCGTCCTGAGAGGGACCGTCGTCGATGCGTGAAGCCGTCTGCGCTTCCTGCGGAAAAAAACTCGGAACCGACGACGTCGGACTCAGCAGAAAGCTGATCAACCGCGGGCTGGAGGAAAAGGACTGCATGTGCGTCTCCTGCCTGTCCGTCCGCTTTTCCGCCTCCGAAGACGTTCTGAGAAAGAAGATCTCGGAATGGCGGGAGGCCGGCTGTCTCCTGTTCCGGGAGAAAGATCCCGGCTGAGCCGTCCACAAAATGCATTTTTCGGATAAAGGTCAAGCCCGATTTTTCGAATCGGGCTTGACTTTTTCTTTGCGTTCAGTAGAATGAAAATGTGAAAAAATGCGGCCGCGGCGGATCGCGCGCCGGACGGAGGAGACACCGACATGGAAAACAACAACATTCGAAGCAATCAGGCCATCTACCGGATCATGGAGCAGCTGCTCGAGGTCGACCGGCTGGAGGACGCGCTTTCCGGCGCCCTGACGGCCATCGTCGACATTCTGGACAGCGAAGCCGGCGCGATCTGGATGCTGGACCCGAAGACGGACCGGCTGCATCCGGTCTTTCACATCGGACCGGCGGACATCACGAACGTCAGCGTCGAGAACGGCGTCGGGACGGAAGGTCTCGTAACGAAAACGGGAAAGCCGATCATGCTCACCGACTGCGAGGGCGACCCGCGGTTTTCCGGAACGCTCTTCGACGACCAGGGACTCAAGGCGAAGAGCCTCATCTGCGTTCCGCTCAACAACATGCGCGAGGTCATCGGATGCGTCGAGATCATCAACAAGAAAGACGGAAGGTCCTACGACGCTTCGGAGCTCGACCTCTGTGAGAAAATGGCGTCCCTCGCCGCGATCACGATCGACGAGAAAGGCCTGAGCACCGACTTCGAAGGCGAGCAGAAGCGCGTCATCATCAAACTCGAGAACATCATCAAGGAATTCCCTTCCGGAGAAGGCGTGTCCAGAGTCCTGAAGGGGATCAATCTGGAGATCTACGAAAACGAGTTCGTCGTGGTCCTCGGAGAATCCGGATGCGGTAAATCCACGATGATGAACATCATCGGCGGCATGGACTTCCCGACGGACGGAAAGCTGACGATCGAGGGAAAGGACTTCTCCCGTCCCACGGACGCCGAACTGACCGAATACCGCCGGAACTACGTCGGATTCGTCTTCCAGTCCTACAACCTCATGCCCAACCTGACCGCGCTTGAAAACATCGACTTCATCGCCGAGATCAGCAAAGATCCCATGAAGAGCGAAGACGCGCTCCAGAAAGTCGGTCTGCTGGACAAGGGAGGCAACTTCCCCGCGCAGATGTCGGGCGGACAGCAGCAGCGCGTTTCCATCGCGCGCGCCCTCGTCAAACAGCCGAGGGTCATCCTCGCGGACGAGCCTACGGCGGCGCTGGACTTCCAGACCGGGCAGGAGGTGCTCCGCGTGTTCGAAGACATCGTCAAAACGAACGGAACGACCGTGCTCATGATCACGCACAACGCGGAGATCGCGAAAATGGCCAACCGCGTCATCAAGCTGAGAGGCGGACGCGTCTCGAGCATCAAGACGAACATGCACCCGCTGACGGCGGACGAGATCTCCTGGTGACG
>CACZRJ010000082.1 GCA_902783535.1 uncultured Ruminococcus sp.
GGGCATGCGCAGACAGGCGGCGACCATCCTCGGCCTGTCCGTCCAGCCGCGCTATCTCTTCTTCGACGAGACCTTCGACGGACTGGACCCGGTCATCCGCAATCTGGTCAAATCGGTCATCTACGAGGACGTCATCGAGCGGAAGACGACGACGATCATCACTTCCCACTCCCTGCGCGAGCTCGAGGACACCTGCGACCAGCTGGCCATGCTGCACAAGGGCGGCATCATCTTCGAGAGCGACGTGCAGGACCTGAAGACCTCCCTGTTCAAAGTGCAGATCGTCTTCGGGGAGCCCTTCGGAAGAGAAAAATTTGAAGGCATTGAGATCGTCAACTACACCCAGAAAGGTTCCGTCGCCAACATCATCATCCGCGGCGACAGGGACGCCATCGTCGAAAAGCTGAACGGCATGCATCCGCTTCTCGCGGAAGTGCTCCCGCTCAGTCTGGAGGAAGTCTTCATCTTCGAAATGGAAGCGCTGGGCTACGCCTTCAAAGAAGTGCTGAAATGAGGAAGGGGGCGAAAATAACATGAAAATGAACAAACTCTGGAACGGCCGTCTGTATCTGGAAGGCATCAAGAAGATCCGGATCCTCGGCATCGCCTTCTCCATCATCATCGTCGTCATCAACGCGTTGATCCCCCTGACGAGTTTTCTCCTGAAACTCACGCAAAAGCTTTCTTACAGCGCCGTCGGTGTCGCGCAGGCCGCCGACAGGATCAGCGTGGAAACGATCCCCGAATCGGGATTCGCGACCGCCATGTTCCTGCTGATGTTCTTCACGCCGTTCTTCTTCTATACGATGTTCGCCTACCTGAACAGCCGGAAGGAGTCCGACTTCTACCACGCGATCCCCTATTCCCGCACCAGCGTCTATCTGGCGTTCACGGCGGCCGTCTTCACGTGGATCTTCGGGATCCTGATCGTGTCCGTCTCTCTGAACACCCTGCTCTGGTTCATCAATCCTTACGCGACCTTCAGCTGGACGGTCCCCTTGAAGATCATCGCGGAATACGTCGTCGCGACCCTGTTCGTCGGCGGCATCTCCGCCATCGCCGTCTGCCTGACCGGCACGAAGGCCTCCCAGTTCTTCGTGACGATGATCCTGCTGTTCTTCTTCCGGATCTCGATGATCCTCTTCGAAGTCAGCGCGCAGCATCTCGCGCCGGTCATGGACGTCGAGCATTCCCTGCTGATGCTCTTCTCACCGAAATACTATTTCCCGCTCTCCATCATCGCCAACTATTTCGATTCGGGCGTCCTCTCCAACGCGGTCGTCTGGATCTACACGTCCGTGCTCGCCGTCCTGTCGCTCGTCATCGGCGGCGTCCTCTACGCGAAGCGCAGAAGCGAAACGGCGGAGAAATCCGCGCCGAACCGCGTCTTCCAGCACGTGTTCCGCTGCCTGTTCACCCTGCCGTTCGTTTCCGCGATCGCGGCACTCATCGTTTTCCAGGTGGAGATCGCGATCATCTTCGTTCTGGTGAACGTCACGCTCGTCGTTTACTGCCTCTATGAACTGATCACGTCGAAAAGCGCGAAATCGCTTCTGAAGAGCCTGCCTTTCCTCGGCGTCCTCGTCGCGTTCGCGCTGCTGTTCCTCGGCGGCGTGCACGTCGTGAAGAACGTCGTGCTCAGCCAGCGCTACGTTCCGGAGCAGATCGAATCGGTCGGCATACACGTTCAGGATTCGCTCGATCTGTTCGACACATACCAGTCCACGTACGAATCGCGCAAGCTGACGGACGTCATGCTGACGGACGAACAGGCGAAAAAGATCTTCTGCGACGCGCTGGGCCGTTCCATCGATTCCGTCAAGCTGCGCGGCAGGATCTATCCGACCGGGTATTCCTACGAAGACGGGCAGGAAGTGAATATGATCGCGAAGCTCGCTTCCGGCAGAACGGTCGGGAAAAACGTCTATATGACGAATGACGAGATCGCGGAACTCAGCCGCCTGTCCATGACGTCGGGCAAATACGCCGACGCGCTGATCCAGATCCCCGAATTCAATGAGCTGACCTACATCCAGTGCAACGTCAACGAGCCCGGAGATCTGCAGCCGGACATGAAAACGGTCTACGGTCACTTCCGGTCCGACTATGAAAAGCTGTCGCGCGAGCAGAAGATCGAATACAAGTCGTCGATGACAGGCAGATACGCCGTCCCCGAAGGAGCAGCATACGGTCTCATGTTCATGGGGTCCACCGGCGGCAAGTCCTTCATGACGAACTACGGGATCCCGGCGTACTTCAAGGAAACGACCGCGTATCTGGACGGTTTAAAAGGAGACCGGGATGAAAAAGCGCTCGCCCTCATCGCGGATCTCGCGGCCGGAAAGATCGGCGGAGAAGATACGTCCTACACCCTCAATTGTCAGATATTCGAAGGAACCGCTTACATCCTGGACAACCTGCCGATCGAAAGCGGCGTCTCATCGGCCGATTACAGAGACCATGTCAAAGAGTTCGCCGGAATGCTCATGCAGCACGTCGACTGGAGCGACCGGAGCGAGCCGGTCAGCTCGGACGACAGTTCCCTCAGGGTCCGCATCAACGTCAGCGCCGACAGCGTGTGGACCACATTGAAAGGAAAGGTGAAAACGGACGGGATGACGGGCGAACAGTACGACCGGTTCATGTCGCTCGCGAAAACCATCTACAAAGAATACAACGATTTCTACAACATGCAATGGATCGTCGACTGACGGAAACAGCGGCCAATGGAAAGGCGCTCCCGCATCGGGAGCGCCCCTTTTTGTTTTCTATTTTTTTTCAGCCGCGGCATCTTCAGGCTGTCTTCAGCACCATGCGCTTCAGCAGCAGATAGTCCGTCGCGGTCACGCGGCCGTCGCCGGTCATGTCGCATGCTTTACGGAGTTCTTCCGTCGGCGTGTGCGTGCGGAGGACCACGCGTTTCAGCAGCATGTAGTCGAGCGCGGTCAGGCGTCCGTCTCCGTTCAGATCCCCGCTTTTGTCCTGTCCCTGCTGCTGTCCCCCGCTTCCGGTCCCGTTCTTTTCTTCGCGCAGGGCAGGACCCTTTTCGGTCATCTCCCAGACGTTTTCGAAGTCGAAGCCTTCAAACGTCTCACGGGAAGAGAGTTCTCCGGAAGTGATGTTCTTCACATATCCGATCTCCGGCATGACGTATACGGCGGAATATCCCGTATACGCGCCGACATTGCTTCGCGCGTAGGAGCTGCACGGCGTGAAGTACGTCCGCTGGGTGCCCAGGCAGTAGTTATGCTCCATATTCCCGACGGTCGTGTCCGAAAAGCCGCTCAGGTCCGTCTGGTCCTTCTTTGTCTTGTCTTTCACGTAACGGCGCATCAGGTCGTCGTAGACGTATCCGACGAGCGAACCGTAGCAGTAGCTCTTTTCTTCCGTGCAGACGTTCGGCGCGGTGACGCTTCCGGTCGCGTAGCAGCGGGTGAGATGGAATTTCGTGTCGGAATAGGAAAAGTGCAGGCAGCCGATCAGAGCGCCGGCGGGATTCCTGTACCGGACCCACACGCCGCCCTGCGACATCCAGTCATCCTGGCAGTCGCTCCAGGTCCCGCCGGAAAAGACGTCTCCGGTCGCGTAGCAGTCCGAGATCCTCGCGCCTCTGGACCATCCGATCAGGCCGCCGACGAACGCGCAACCGTAACCGTGTCCAGTGCCGGCATTGTCCGTCACGTTCCCGGTCGCGTAGCAGCGGGACACGGAACCGACGCCGCCCTCAAACTCTCCGATGAGCCCGCCGAAATTCTTGCCGGACCCTGCGACGGCACCGCTCGCGCGGCAGTCTTCGACGTCGACGCAGGAAACGGTCCCGATCAGGCCGCCGATGTTGTTGACGATCCCGTCTTCGGTCCCGCGGACCGTCGCGTCGGACGCGCATCCCGAAATACGCGTGCCTTTCGTGGAATAGACGTAATCATCGCCGTTTTCTTCGCAATCGTATCCGGCCTGGACCGAGCCGATCAGTCCGCCGGTTCCGAATTCGCCTTCCGCCGTGACGCTTCCCGAAGAAGTGCATCTCAGGATCTTTCCGGGTTCGGCGTCATCTTCGTACTCGACCGCTCCGGCAAGTCCGCCCGCCGGCGAAACGGCAACGATATCGATGCCGGACGCGCAGTCTTCGAACGAGCAGTTGACGGCCTTCCCGACGACGCCTCCGACATGTCTCATGTTCTTCCCTTCGATCGAGCAGTCTTTCAGCCGAATGTTCCGGAACTCCGCCCCGGAAGCGTGGCCGAACAGCCCGACGCCGGACAAATCCTCTTCCGAACGGATACGGAGAGCGGAGACCGTATGCCCGCCGCCGTCATAGACGCCCTTGAAAGGCTTGCTTTCGGTCCCGAGCGGCGTCCAGCCGTTTTCGGACGAGAGGGAGATGTCCGCCGTCTGCAGAAAACAGACGCCGGATTTGTTCAGATAGGAAGCGATCTTTTTCAGATCGGACGCGCTCGATACGCGGTAGGGATCCTTTTTCGTCCCCGACCCGGACAACCCGCCCGCGGCCGAAACCGTCCCCGAAACGCAAATCAGAATGCAGATCAGACAGATCACCGAAACGATTGTCTTTTTCAATATCAACACTCCCCTTTTTTCGCTTGCTCTTCAAAAGAAGAATACCATTGATTCGCCGGAAAAGCAAGACCGAAAACGGTTTGCCGTCTTGACTTTTTTCCTTCCTCCGTCTATACTTTTCTTCGAAAAGAGCATCGGGGGAACTGCCATGCGGGACGAGGAGATCCTGAAATATCTGTCCAAAGACATAGCGCCGGGCGCTAACGGCATCGGAACGCTCTCGGAAAAGTCCGTGCACGGGTTCCTGAAAAACCTGTATATGCCCGATCATGACAAGCAGGAGGTTCGTGTCGGTCAATTCATCGCCGACATCTTCGACGGTTACTCCGTGACCGAGATCCAGACCGGACATTTTGCCGTTCTCCGCAGAAAACTCGACTACTATCTCCCCCGCTATCCCGTTTGCGTCGTATGTCCCGTCGTATGCGAAACGTGCATCGTCTGGACGGATCCGGAGACCGGCGCCGCGTCTCCGCCGAGAAAAAGCCCGCGGCACGCGAACGCGTCCGAAGCGCTTCACGAGCTGTGGCAGATCCGGGAATACCTCTGCCATCCGAATCTGACGATCGACGTAGTTCTCGTCAGGGCGGAGGAATACCGCGTCCGGAACGGCCGCGGAAAGTCGAGATCCAAAGGATCTATAAAAATCGACCGCGTTCCGACGGAACTGCTGGAGATCCTCCGCTTCCGGTCCGCCGAAGACTACAGGATGTTTCTCCCGCCGGATCTTCCGGAATGCTTTTCCGTTTCCGACTTCCGGCTGTCGTCCAAACTCCGGCCGAGACAAGCGTACAGCGCCGTCCACGTGCTGGAAACGATCGGATTGATCGAGGAGGCGGAGGCGCCGGAGAGAAAAGCGAAAAAAGGAAAGGCGCCGAAGCAGTACCGCGTACGCGTCTGAGGATGCGCTTTTCCGTCGATCCGCACGGAATCGAAAAAAGAAAAAATAACCCCTTGACAAAAGGGATGTTCGCGGCTATAATGCATTTGTTTGCGGAAGAAAACTTCCATGAATGCAATTGCTAATGTGGCTCAGTTGGTAGAGCAGCTGATTCGTAATCAGCAGGTCGCGGGTTCGAGTCCCGCCATTAGCTCCACAATGCCTTATTACTCATTGTTCTATATCTTTGGGTAATAAGGTTCTTTTTTTGCGTTCA
>CACZRJ010000083.1 GCA_902783535.1 uncultured Ruminococcus sp.
ACACGCCTGCAAAAGGGTTTTACGGAGAGGATTCGTTCTGCGTCGCGCTGAAAAGCGGAGAACTGACCGGTCCCGAAACGCGCGTCGCCGTGGCCGTGAACTTCGTTGCTCCATAAAGAATGAACGTCTTCATTTTTTCAGCCCGCATTGCATTTTGAAAAAAATGTTGTATACTTGTCTTGTGAATTGAAAACGAAAGAAGGTAGATTTCCCATGACTTTCCCGAATGCCCTGAAAGGCGTCAGGAATATGCACCGCGCCGCGGTCCTTACCATCGTTTCATCCGTGCTTCTTGCCGTCTCCGCCGCGGCAGTGGCTCTGTTTCTCGCCTTCAAGCAGGACGTGGACACGAATGTCGGCGGCGGAGTGCTTGCGATCGTAGCGATGCTTGCCGGTCTCGGATCGATCGTCGTCCTCGTGGTCGCCACCATCATCGAGATCGTCGGCTACGAACAGGCCGGAAAGGATGAGCGCTTATTCAAAATGGCCGTTTTCTGCGCGATCGTCGGTTTCATTCTGTCCGTCAGTTCTACGCTGCTTCTGAACGAAACCGGGCCCAGGGGATGGCTCAGCACCGGACTCGCCATGGGCAAAGACGTCATGACGCTGCTCGAATTCTGGTTCACCATCGCGGCTCTGATGAGGCTGGCCGAAAAGTACGGGAGGGAAGATATGCTGGCGCGCGGAAGGACCATTCTGAAGGTCCTGCTCGCCATCAACATTCTGTCGCTTTTCATTCTGCTTGCAAACGAGTTCTTCATGAGCAATCTTTTCAACTCATATTTCGCGCTCGTCTGCACCGTGGCGACGCTGGCGCTCACCGTCGTCGAGTTTATCCTCTTCATTCGGTATCTTTCGACAGCGGTCAGAATGCTGCAGGATTGAGCAAGACTGTCCCGCACCCGTCATCCGGATCAGAAAAAAAGAAAGGAACGGGCGGCGAAAACGGATGATGTCCGTTTTTCGCCCCCGTTCTCTTTTCCGTTCGAAAACGTCAGATGCGGAAAGGCGGGTATTCGGTGCCGTCGATCCAGACGCGGTCCGGCGTCCAGTCGTTTGAGAGCAGGATCAGATCGGCCGCCTTGCCCTCTTCGATCGTTCCTGTTTCATCACTGATTCCAAGCGCCTTGGCAGGGTTGCGGGAGGCCATGCGGGAGACGTCCCGGAGATCGTATCCGGCCTTCATGAGATTGCGGAATCCGATCCCGATGTCGCACACGCTTCCGGCGATGGTTCCGTTTTCCGTTTTACATGTGTTTCCGCGTACGATCCGGCGGACGCCTTCGATGAAATAGTCGCCGTCTCCGCGTCCGGCCATGACGCCGGTATCGCTGATCATGATCAGCCTGTCGGCGCCTTTCGCGCGGAACGCGATCTCCACCGCGGCCGGCGAGTTATGGACGAAGTCGCAGATCAGCTCGCAGTCCAGGCGGTCGTCCGTCAGCGCTTCGCCGACCGTGCCGGGCTCCCGGTGGCTGAACGGCCGCATGGCGTTGTACAGGTGCGTCACCTGCACAGCGCCGGCGTCGGCCGCTTTTTTCGCTTCCTCGTAAGTCGCGTCCGTATGCCCGATCGACGGGCGTACGGAAGAACTCCGCAATTCGTCGATCAGATTTTCCGCGCCCGGAAGTTCGGGCGCCAGAGCGACGACGCGGATCAGTCCTTTTCCTTCCGAAAGCAGTTCCTTCAGGAATCCTCTGTCGGGGACGGAAAGGTTGTCCGAAATCATGGAGCCGCATCTTTTCGGAGACAGGAACGGTCCTTCCAGATGGATGCCTGCCAGTTTCGCTCCTTCGGGCCGGCGTTCAGCTTCCCGCCGTGCGTTCGCGACGGCCGCGAGCAGCCGCTCCCTCGGCAGAGAGCGCATGGTCGGAGCGACGGATGTGACGCCGCGGCCGGCCAGTTTGCGCAGTCCGTCGTCGAATTTTTCGTCCGAAGACGCGAATTCGGTGCCGCAGTATCCGTGATTGTGGATGTCGATCCAGCCGGGAACGAGGACCCTTCCGCCCGCTTCGCAGATCTGTTCGTCCTGCTCCGGCGGGATCGGTCCTCCGATCATGTCGATGCGGCCGTTTCTGACGCGCAGGTCGCCGGCGGCCAGCCCGTCCTTTTCGGTCAGGATGCGCGCGTTTCGGATCAGCATGCGCCTATCCTCCGATCTCTCTGAGGAAACGGTTCAGGTTCTCCATGCTGATCTCGATGGCGGACACGGTCTCTTCGATCCCTTCGAATTCAAGGGAGTAGTAGCCGTCGTATCCGGAGTCGCGGATGATCTGCAGACACTGCCTGACGGGTACGTCTCCGTGTCCGAGAATGGTCGCCCTGCGGTAGTTTCCGGCACGCGTTTTTCCCCATCCTTTTCCGGGATCCGGCAGCATGCCGCTTCTCCAGAACGCGTCCTTGACGTGGACGTGTTTGATGAAAGGCAGGAGTTTGGAAACGGACACTGCGCAGTTCTCATCGACGCCGCCGAAATTTCCGATGTCGCACAGATATCCGTAGTTCGGATGATTCACTTCGCGGAAAACGGCGAGCATGCGGTCGGCGTCCTGTACCAGACGTCCGTGGTTTTCGGAACAGGTCATGACGCCTTTGGACCGGGCGTATTCCGCCACCTCGCGGATCGCGGGGGCGACGACGGGAAGCACCGCGTCGAAAGTGCGAGGACCGTCGTAGCCGGGATAGAAGGAGGCGGTGATGTCGTGCCGCATCAGCGGAATGCCGAGTTCCGACGCCAGGTCCACGTGTTTTTTGACCCGCTCGATCTCGGCGGACGGATCCTTCTGGAAGAAATTGGCTCCGGTCGTGTAGATTGGGATCTCCAGCCCGATGGAACGGGCGTATTCCGCGAGATCCGTCCAGAAGGGCCGGAAGTCGGATCCGTCCGGCGCGGTGTCGTTGATGACGAATTCAATGCCGGAGCAGCCGAGTTCCTTCACCTTGTCCGCCACCTGGCGGAAGGTCATCCGTCCGTTCCAGGTCGCGCCGTGAAAGCTGTAGGTGCTGATGCATGTCTTGCTCATTTTAAGACGATCTCCTTTTTCTGTTCGGCGGACGCGTAGACGGCGTCAAGCATTTTCTGCATCTGGACCGCCTGCTCGATCGGATAGCGGGTCTCGCGGTCTTCCAGCACGCAGTTGACGAAGAACTGGATCTCGTCGAGGAATCTGTCGTTGTCGCCGACGTTCACCTTGTCGTCGGACAGGTATCCGTCGCGCTCCCCGTAGATGGTCATCGAGTTCAGATCCGCTCCGGCGAGGGAACCCATGACCTGCGTTCCGGTGTAGGGCGCCTCGTTGACCGCCCAGGACGCCTCGAACATCATCATCGCGCCGTTTTCGAAATGGATGACGCCCGCGCCGAGGTCCTCCGTGTCGAACTGGTTGTCCGGACAGGGCGTTCCCTGCCATCTGCCGACGCCTTTCGTCTGGTAGTCGCCGATGTGATAGGAAACGAACGCGGAGACGCGCGTCGGTTTCGGACAGCCCATGATGTACCAGGCGGCGTCGATGCCGTGCACGCCGATGTCGATGACGGGGCCGCCGCCCGCGGTGGCCTTGTCCGTGAACCATCCGCTCGGAGTGCCTCTGCGGCGAATGTAGTTGGTCTTCGCGAAATAGACGTCTCCGAATTTTCCGGAAACGACTTCATCCCGCAGGAAGTTGTTCTTGCTGCCGAATCTTCCGGGGACGGCAAGCATGAATTTCACGCCCGCCTTATGAACGGCTTCCTCGATCTTCTCCGCCCATTCGTCAGAGATCGTGAGCGGCTTTTCGCACAGGACGTGCTTGCCGGCGTTCGCCGCGGCGATGGCGACCGGCGCGTGCCCGTTGTTCCAGGTGCAGATGTCGACCGCCTGGATCTCGGGTTCTTTTTCGAGCATTTCCTCGACGGATCCGTAGCAGGCGGGAATGCCGAACTTTTCGGCTGCTTCGCGCGCCCTGTCGAGGTTCAGGTCCGCGATCGCGACGACTTTCGCGTTTTTGATCTTGGAATAGGCCGGCGCGTGCGCGCTGCAGAAGATGTTTCCGGCGCCGACGACGCCGATTTTCAGAACGTCCATGGAATGATCCTCCGTGAGTGTTTTTTTCTTCTTTTCATTTTTGGATTATACCTTTCCCGCGCGGTCTTTTCAAGTTCATTCGTCCATTTTTTTCTGTTTTTGTACATCCCGCGGCGCGCCGGCCGGTTCTCTTCCTGAACCGGGACGGATTCCGCACGTTTCTCCGACCTGTCGGACGGAAAAATCGACCTGTCGGGCAGGAACCGTTGACATGGGGCGGCCGTCGCGGTATGCTTCTTTTACGGGACGCGGAAATGCGTTTTCATCGCTCTCCGTCTTGACTTTTTTTCGCCGGAATGGTAAAACGGATGTTGAAAAATCTCAAAGAAACCAGGAGGGGATGCATCAGATGCGGACCGCAATCATCACGGGCGCTTCTTCGGGCATGGGATTGCAGTTTCTCATGCAGATGGACGCGCATCTGCAGGTCGACGAGGTCATCGTCGTCGCGCGGAGGGAAGACAGACTGAAGGAACTTCAGAATTATACGAAAGCGAAAGTCGTCCCGCTGCCGCTGGATCTGACGGATCCTTCGGCCGTTCCCGCGCTGAAGGAGTTTTTGAAGAAACGGGACCCCGACGTCCGGCTGCTCGTGAACGCCGCCGGATTCGGGAAATTCGAACCGTTCGCCGAAGGGGACCCGGACGTGCACCGCCGGATGGTCGACCTGAACTGCCGCGCGCTGCAGGACGTGACCTATGCTGTCCTTTCGTATATGAGCGACGGGTCGAAGATCGTGCAGTTCGGCTCCATGAGCGCTTTTCAGCCGGTCCCTTACATCGGGCTGTACGGCGCGACGAAGGCGTTCGTCCTTTCCTTTACGCGCGCGCTGAACGCCGAACTCAGGGGAACCGGGATCAGGGCGCTGTGTCTCTGCCCCTACTGGGTGAAGACGGACTTTTTCGACGTCGCCGGCGGAAGCGAATACGTCCACAATTTCCCGGTCATGTATCAGCCGGACTTCATCGTCCGGAAATGCTACGAGACGATCGAAAAGCATCCGAAGAAGGACGTCTGCGTGCCCGGATTCCTCGCGAAGGGGCAACGATTTCTCGTGAAGATCCTGCCGCACGGGATGATCATGCGCATCTGGCTGCGTCAGCAGGGACTGATGCCCGAGAAGATCAACGAAAAAAAAGAGACCGCCGGAACGGCGGACATACAGAAAGAACAGTGAATAGGGGGAATAGCAATGTTTGAACACCTCGACCGGGTCAAACCGGCATTGAAGAAGCTGGTCGCCGAACTTCGGAAGGACTATGACTACGCGTCGGTCCTCGCCGTGGAAGACGATTCCCGCAGCTGGAGCGTCAGCCGTCAGGGCGTCCGGATCGACGCGCGCTCCATGGACGGAGGAAACGGTTACGTCGTGCGCGTTTTCGACAAAACCGGATGCGCCGAATATTCCTTCAACGATTTTTCGGAAGAAAAGATCCCGGAGATCCTGAAGGCCGTCAGAGAGCGGATCGGAGGACTGCCGGACGGCGTCACCCCGCTTCCGACGCCCGTCCTCGCGGACGAGCCCGCCGTGCTGAAGAAGGAAACGCCGTACAGGATCCATCCGAGAGAACTCGGGGACGAAAAGATCCTCGCGAAGCTGAACGCCGTGCGCGCGAAGGGCATGGAGACCGAGGGCCTTCTCGACATGATGGTCCACGTCTCGTACACAAGCTACCGCAAACTGTTTCTCTCCGGGCACAGGGATCTCGACCAGACGGTCATGTACATGTCCGGCGCGTTGTCCGGGCTGGCCGTCCGGGGGCAGGAACTGAAAGATTCCTACCGGCCGGTCTCCAATCTCGGCGGCGCCGAAGTGCTGGACGAGATGGAAGCCGCGGCGCCCGAAGTCGCGCGTGAAACCATCGAAATGCTTTCCAGCGAGCCGATGATCCCCGGCGAGTACGACTGCGTATGCTCTCCGGAAACGACCGGTATGATCGTTCACGAAGCGTTCGGTCACGGCGTGGAAATGGACATGTTCGTCAAGGACAGGGCGCAGGCGAAGCTGTTCATCGGCAAGGAAGTCGCCAGCCCTCTGGTGACCATGCACGACGGCATCGGCGAAGACCAGGTCGCGACCGCGTTCTTCGACGACGAAGGCACGCTGACGGGGGACACCGTCATCATCGACCGCGGCATTCTCAGAACGGGCATGTGCGACGCGCTGAGCGCCGCCCGGCTCGGCGTGAAACCGACGGGAAACGGGCGCCGCGAAAGTTACGAGCGGAAGGCGTACACCCGCATGACGAACACGTATTTCGAGGCGAAGCAGGCCACCAGGGAGGAAATGATCGCCTCCGTCAAATACGGATTCCTTCTGGAATGTCCGTCCAGCGGCATGGAGGACCCGAAAAACTGGGGCATCCAGTGCATGGTTTCCCGCGCCAGGGAGATCAAGGACGGAAAACTGACCGGAAAGATCTTCTCCCCGATCGTCCTGACCGGATACGTGCCGGATCTGCTGAAGTCGGTCACGATGATGAGCGGCGGTCTGGAGCTGTCCGGAAGCGGATTCTGCGGCAAGGGATACAAGGAATGGGTCAAAGTCTCCGACGGCGGGCCTTACATGAAAGCCCGCATCCGTCTCGGATGACCGCGTGAAGGAGGAAACAGAAGATGTTACAGACGATACAAAACGCTTTGAAAGAATGCGGCGTTTCCGCCTGGCGCGTCCGCAGAACGGTCGAAGAAACGTCCGAACTGTTCTTTGTCAGAAAACAGCTCGACACAAGGCGGATCAAAGACACTGAAAAATATGACGTCACGGTCTTCCGGAAGGAGACCCGGGACGGAAAAGACCTCTGCGGCGAAACGGCGATCACGTTGACGCCCGGCATGAGCCCGGAGAAGATCCGCGAGGAGATCGCGGGCGCCTGCTTCTCGGCGCAGTTCGCACTGAATCCGGACTATCTTCTTCCGGACCCCGTTTCCGCGCCGATCATCCGCAAGACCGGATTTCTCGCCGAGCACCCGCTCCGCGAGACGGCGGACATCATGACGAAAGCCATGTTCGAAGCGGACGACGCCTCCGACGCGTGGCTGAACTCCGCCGAGATCTTCGTCGTCAGAAAGGAATGCCGCATCCTGTCGTCCGAAGGGACCGACGTCTCCTGGACCGAAGGGACCGTGAAAGGCGAATACGTCGTTCAGTGCAAAGAACCGGAAGACGTCGAGATGCATCACAAGTTCGAATATGACGAATGCCGTCCTGACGCGCTGAAGAAGGCCGTTTCTGAGGCGCTGGTCTTCGTCCGCGACCGCGCCGTCGCGCAGAAGGTCCTCAAAACGGGCGATTACGATCTCATCCTGACCGGCGAATCGCTCGAGGAGATCCTCAGCTATTACGGCGCGCGATCCCACGCCTCGATGATCTTCCCCCATTATTCCGACTGGAAGGCGGGAGATGACGTTCAGGAGGCGGAAGACGGAGATCCGATCGACTTGACGCTCGCTTCGTCCGCTCCGTACAGCCCCGAAGGCATCCGGATGAACGACTTTCCTCTCATCAGAGCGGGTAAACTGGAAGGGATCCACGGAGAGACCAGGTTCTGCCGGTACCTCGGCATCCGGCCGACGGGACGGTTCAACAAGGCCGTCTGCGGCAATCCCGGCAGTCTTTCCTTTGCGGATATGAAGAAAAAGCCCTGCCTGTGGGCAGTCTCTTTCTCCGACTTTCAGATGGATGTGTTCTCCGGCCATTTCGGCGGAGAGATCCGGCTCGCGTATCTGATCGAAAACGGGAA
>CACZRJ010000084.1 GCA_902783535.1 uncultured Ruminococcus sp.
AAGAAGTAATCCATAGGGGGACCATTTATGGATATCGTAATCATCGGAGCGGGCACGGTCGGAACGGCCGTATGCCGCGAACTGGCGGAAGAAGGGCACAACATCACCGCGGTCGACACCGACGAAAAAGTGCTTGAGAATCTGTCCAACACCTACGACGTCATCGGCGTCCTCGGCTCCTCCGCCGAGATCAGCACGCTGAAGAAGGCGAATACGGAGACGGCGGACCTGCTGCTCGCGATCACGTCGAGCGACGAGATCAACCTACTCTGCTGCACCGCGGCGAGAAAACTCGGCGCGAAGCATTCGGTCGCCAGGATCCGCAATCCGCAATACACGGAAATGATGCAGCTGCTGAAGTCGGACATGAACCTGTCCATGACGATCAATCCGGAAATGAGCGCTGCGAAGGAGATCTACCGCGCCCTCCGCTTCCCGTCCGCCGCGAAGATCAGCCTCTTCTGCCACGGACGTCTGGAAGTCGCCGAAGTGACGCTCGGCGAGGATTCGATGGCCTGCGGCGAAACGCTGAACGACCTTCGCTCGAAGCTGAACATGAGATTCCTGATCTGCGCCGTCATGCGGAACGGCGAGTCCTTCGTCCCGAACGGCACCTTCCGCCTGGAGGCCGGCGACACCATCTGCGTCGCCGCCCCCGAAGACTGCACGACGGACTTCTTCAAATCGATCGGCGCGTATCAGCAGCCGGTCAGGGACATCCTGATCACCGGCGGCGGCCGCGTCACCTACTATCTGGAAACCCTGCTCGCGAAATCCAAGATCCATTCCAAAGTCATCGAGGAAAACAAAGAGGTCTGCCTTGATTTGGCTTCCGAATTCCCGAACTGCACGGTCATCTGCGCGGACAGTTCGGACCAGGCGGTCCTCATGGAAGAGGGTCTGGCCAGAACGGACGCGTTCCTGACGCTGTCCGAAGTCGACGAGGAGAACGTTCTCTCGTCTCTGTACGCGAAGACCTGCGGCGTGCGCAAGGTCATCACGATGATCCAGAAACTCAGCCAGTCCGATTTTCTGAAAAAGGCCGGTCTGGACGCCATCGTCTCTCCGCGCCAGTCCACCGCCGCGCAGATCCTCCGCTTCGTGCGCGCGATGGCGAACGCGCGCGGCTCCGAGATCGAGGCGCTGCACAGGCTGATGGACGGACAGATCGAGGCGATCGAATTCCTGATCAAGGAAGACATCGAAGGCCTGACGGGCATCCAGCTCAAGGACATCCGGCTGAAGCCGGACACCCTGATCGCCTGCATCATGCACAAGGACAAGATCGTCATCCCGTCCGGCAGCGACAGCATCGAAAAGGGCGACACCGTCATCGTCATGAGCAAGCGGAATCAAATCAAGGACATTAAAGAGATTATTGTATGAACTACAAAATGATCCGGTACCTGATCGGTATCATCCTGATGATCGAGGCGGCGCTGCTTCTGGTCCCCATGCTCGTCGCCGCCGTTTACGGAGAAAGCGTCATCCCCTTCGCCCTGACGATCGGGATGCTTCTTGCCGTGTCGGTCCCGTGCGTCGTCTTCAAGCCGAAAGACAGAAACATCTATTCCAGGGAAGGATTCGTCGTCGTCGCGGCCGGCTGGATCGGCATGGCGCTGTTCGGCGCGTTCCCGTTCCTGTTCAGCGGCGCGATCCCGAACTACGTCAACGCCGTTTTCGAGACCGCGTCAGGATTCACGACGACCGGGTCGTCCATCCTGACGGAGATCGAGTCCCTTCCGAAGGGCATCCTCTACTGGCGCTCCTTCACCCACTGGATCGGCGGCATGGGCGTGCTCGTTTTCCTGCTCGCCATCCTTCCGAAGACGGACGGGCAGAGCATGCATCTGCTGCGCGCCGAGGTCCCCGGACCGACGAAAGGGAAGCTGGTCCCGAAAATGCGAAAGACGGCGCTCATCCTTTACGGGCTGTATTTCGCCCTGACCCTTTTCGAGACGATCGCGCTTCTGATCGCCGGCATGGACTTCTACAACGCCTCCGCGTGCGCGTTCGCGACCGCGGGCACCGGCGGATTCAGCGTTTTGAACAATTCCATCGGCGGATATATGAATCCGGCCGCGGAATGGATCATCGCCGTCTTCATGATGCTGTTCGGCGTCAACTTCAACCTGTATTTCTTCCTGCTGATGCGGAGAGG
>CACZRJ010000085.1 GCA_902783535.1 uncultured Ruminococcus sp.
CCATGGAACTGTCGGCCGCCTGAGGGGTCCGCGGGCAGAGAGATATTTCTCAATACACGTTTCCCGGCAGTCATATTTCGGGCCGGGAATGCCATACGGAAGGAAAAGCCAAATGTTAGAACTGCAGCATGTTTCTTTCGAAGCGGAGGGACACCCGATCATCCGGGACGTCTCTCTGGTCCTGAACGAAAAATTCATCGCGCTCACCGGCCCGAACGGGGGCGGGAAGTCGACGCTCGCGCGGCTGATCGCCGGCATCTACAAGCCAACGTCCGGACGCGTCATTCTGGACGGCGAGGACATCACCGGACTGAATGTGACCGAGCACGCGGACAGGGGGATCAGTTTCGCTTTCCAGCAGCCGGTCCGCTTCAAGGGTCTGACCGTCGAGGACCTGATCTCCATCGCAGGCGGAAAGAAAATGAGCACTGCCGACGTCTGTTCCTACCTGAGCAGGGTCGGTCTCTGTGCCCGTGATTATGTCAACCGAGAACTGAACGAGAGCCTGTCCGGCGGCGAACTGAAACGGATCGAGATCGCCATGGTTCTCGCGCGCGGCACGAAGCTCTCCGTCTTCGACGAGCCCGAGGCCGGCATCGACCTGTGGAGCTTCGGAAACCTGATCGGCGTCTTCGAGTCGCTGCGGGCTTCCGCCGGCGGCTCCATCCTCATCATATCCCATCAGGAACGCATTCTGAGCGCCGCGGAGCGGATCGTCGTCATTTCCGAAGGACGCGTTTCCGCGGACGGACCGAGGGAGGAGATCCTGCCCGGACTGCTGACCGCGCGGACCTGCCCGGCGATCTCCGGCGGGCAGAACTGAAGGGAAGGAGAACGCACATGGAACTGAACGGAATACAGAAGAATCTGCTGAAGGAGATCGCCGATCTCGAAGGGATCCCCGAAGGCGCGTACAATATCCGCTCGAACGGACTTTCCGCAGGCAGACGGACGACCGCGAACATCGACATCGTCACGAAGAAGGACAAGCCGGGCATCGATATCATCATCCGTCCCGGCACGAAGAACGAACGCGTCGACATCCCCGTGCTTCTGACCGAGACCGGGCTGGACGATCTCGTTTACAACGACTTCTATATCGGCGAAGGCGCCGACGTGCTGATCGTCGCCGGATGCGGGATCCACAACGCCGGCGGACTCAAGTCCGAGCACGACGGCATTCACACCTTCCACGTCGGGAAGAACGCGCGATTGAAGTATGTGGAGAAGCACTACGGAGAGGGCGAGGGGACAGGAAAAAGGGTCCTTAATCCGACGACCGTCGTATCGATCGAAGAGAACGGCTACATGGAGATGGAGACCGCGCAGATCAAGGGCGTCGACTCCACGGTCCGGACGACGGAGGCGAAACTGGAAAAAGGCGCGACGCTGATCATTCACGAGAAGATCATGACTCACGGGAAGCAGACGGCGGAAACGCATTTCACCGTCGATCTGGACGGGGAAGACAGCGGCGCGCACGTGGTTTCCAGATCGGTCGCGCGCGACAGGTCCCGTCAGCTGTTCGTTTCCTGCGTCAACGGCAACAGTCTCTGTCACGGCCATACGGAATGCGACGCCATCATCATGGACGGCGGAACCGTGTCCGCGGTGCCGAAAGTGAACGCGAATCATCCGGACGCGACGCTGATCCACGAGGCGGCGATCGGAAAGATCGCCGGGGAGCAGCTGACCAAACTGATGACGCTCGGGCTGACCGAAAAAGAAGCGGAAGAGCAGATCATCAACGGATTTCTGAAATGAGTCCCGTCTTTTGGGCGCTTCTCTGCGCGGAGGGGATCGGGTCTCTGATTTCGGCGGTCCTTTTCGGGCTGGACAAGATCCGCGCGAAGAGAAGGATGCGCCGGATCCGGGAGCGGACGCTCCTGCTGGCGACCTGGCTGTTCGGCGCGCCCGGCGCGCTGGTCGGCCTCGCCGTGTTCAGACATAAGACGCAGCATCCGGTCTTCGTGATCTCCGCCGCCGCCGCATTTTTCCTGCAGGCGGGGCTTCTGGTCGCGTCGGCAGTCCTTCTGAAACAGTGAAAAACCGAAAGCCGCCTTCGAAGGCGGCTTTTTGAGACGGAAAAACAGAAAGAGGGGCGTCCGGCGCCCCTCTTTCAAACGCTCATTTTTTCAATCCGGTCCCGGGGTGCTGTTGTACAGGACGCAGACTCCGCGTCCGGGGACGGAAACATTCGCTTCTGCGTCCGCGTCCGGGAATTCGGAGCCGTTCATGGCGACGGTCCATTTCCCGTCCGGCACGGAGAATGTTTTCGCGCCGTCTCCGGGATTGACGAACGCGATCGCATCCTTCGTTCCGCCGCGGCTGTATTCCGCCGTGATGGAGAAGTCGCTGCCGACTGTCGTACGGACGTCCGCGCTTCCGAGCTTGAGGCCCTGCCTGACGCGGATCAGCTGCGCGTAGAAATCAGACATCTCCTTTTCCGGCGAGCTTTCCTTCAGAACGGACCAGTCGATGTTGTTGATCTCGTCGGAGGATTTGTAGCTGTTGGAGTCGCCCTGCTTGGTGCGGAGCATCTCTTCGCCCGCGAGGAAGAACGCGGTCCCTTTCGAGATCATGACGACGGACGCGCCGAACCGGTACATGGACAGGCGGGCTTCGTCGGATTCGTCCCCGTTGGAGGCGATCAGCTTGTCCCAGAGGGTGTTGTTGTCGTGACAGGACATGTAGTTGATGACCTGTCCGTTGTCGACGTACCATCCGGCGGCGCTCTTGACCTCTTCCGACGCGCCGGAGATGCCGAACGCGACCTTCGAAGCCGTCTCGGCATTGACCTTGCCGTTGATGTATCCCTTGTCCTTCGCGTCGAACACGCTGCCTTTCAGGCCGTCGCGGATCGCGTCGTTGAAGACGGACACGGCGCCGGCTGACCCTTCGGACGCCTTCACCTGGCGGATGTTCTGCTGGTTGGCGCTCCTGCTTCCCTCCAGCGGCGTCGTGCCGCCGGTCCAGCCTTCGCCGTAGATGATCGCCTTCGGATTGATCGCGTGCAGCGCTTTTTCGATCGCCTGCATGGTTTCGACGTCGTGCAGCGCCATCAGGTCGAACCGGAATCCGTCGATGTGGTATTCCTTCGCCCAGTAGGAGACGGAGTCGACCATGTATTTCCGGAACATCGCGCGTTCGGAAGCGGTCTCGTTGCCGCAGCCGGATCCGTTGGACGGGTTGCCTTTGCCGTCGAAGCGGTAATAGTAGTAGGGAACGGTTCTGTTCAGACAGGAATCCAGTGCGTAGGTGTGGTTGTAGACGACGTCCATGACGACGCCCATCCCGTTCTCATGGATGGCTTTGACCATCTGCTTCAGTTCGTTCACGCGGACTTCGCCGCGATTCGGATCGGTCGAGTAGCTGCCTTCCGGCGCGTTGTAGTTCTTCGGGTCGTAGCCCCAGTTGAACTCCTTGCCGTCTCCGGCTTCGTTCACGGTCGCGTAGTCGTAAAGCGGCTGGAAATGGATGTGCGTCACGCCGAGCTCCTTCAGATGGTCGACGCCGACCGGCTGTCCGGATTCGTTCTTCAGCCCGGTCTCGGTGAACGCGAGGTATTTGCCGGGATACTTGCTGCCTTCGATCCTGTTGGAGAAGTCGCGGACGTGGACTTCCCAGATGACAGCGTCGCCGTAGGAATCCAGGCCGTCGTAGTATTTGTCGTCCGAGAACCCTTCCGGATCGGTGGACGCGAGGTCGATGACCATTCCGCGGTTTCCGTTGACGCCGACCGCTTTCGCGTACGGGTCGACCGTTTCGCTGGATCCCAGTCCGGTCGTCACGGTATAGGTGTAATAGGTGCCGTGTCCGGCGTCTGCTTCCGCGGACCAGACGCCCTTCTCGCCTTTCTGCATTTCCAGGGTCTTCGCCGTTCCGCCTTCGCCCGCGTCGTACAGGTTCAGGAGAACGGAGGAGGCCGTCGGCGCCCAGACCTTGAAGACGGTCTTCCCGTCTTTGATGACCGCGCCGAGATCGTCTCCGTCGTAGGCGTACGCCTCGACGAAGGCCGCGCTGTCGAAGATGCCCGTCGGGACGGCCGTTTTCGGCTCGTATCCTTCAAGCGTGACGGTATACGGCTTACCGGGGTCGAGCGCTTCCTTCGTTTCGATGAATCCCATGATGACCTCGTTGTTCAGGCTGGAGAGGGAAGCGATCTCGAGATTCCTGCCGCCTTCGGACACTTTGATCTGATCGAGCGAAGTGAACCGCGTGGCGGGCGTGATGTAGTACTGGATCTTGTGGTCGTCGACGATGGATGCCAGCGTGAATTCCTTTTTCTGCTCCAATGTCTTGCCTCCGTCGGTGCTGAAATACTGTCCGCCGTCGCCGGCTTTCAGATAGATCTCGGTCGTCTCTCCCTGGATGACGGCGTAGCGGTCGCTTTCAAAGTCCTTCGTCGCTTCGCCCCAGGAAGTTCCGCCGGGTTCGGAGCAGTTCTTCCGGACGATGAATCCGACCTGCGTGATGTCGGAAGGAACGTTCAGAACGACTTTTCCGCCGTATGCGCACGGATGGAAGACGTACCCGCGGCCGTCGGCGTTCGGATACCAGATCCACATGTCGCATTTCGTGTAGTCGGCGCTCGACGAGGACCAGTAGAATGTCAGCTGGTTGGTTCCCGCTTCGCGTTCGAGCGTGTAGTCTTCGCCCGTATACCAGGTGTTTGAGTTTTCCGGCGCGGACGACTCGCCGCCCGGGGTGGTCCCGCATCCGGCGAGCATGACGCAGACGAGGACAACGGACAAAAGGACCGCGAATGCTCTTGCAGGTGATTTACGCATATTGCGCCTTCTTTCTCCGGCGCGCGGCGCCGGGTTTTTTACGGTTTTTTCCGGTTGTTTTTGATCGCTTTCAGGACGAAGAAGAACAGGACGACGGCTGCGACGAGCGCCGCAAGAAGGATGATCGTCGCCGCCCACTGGGGGACCGTCGGCCCCGGCTGCTCCTGAAAGGTGAGAAAATGCGGGAACAGAATCATCACAGGAGCGAATCCACCGGTTCGCCGGCTTCCATCTTCGCGAAGATGTACTCCATGTTCATGAGCATGCGCGGATAGTGGAACGGGCCTTTCCACATGGATCCCTTCTGCGTGTGGGAGACGGTGCCGTCCTTGTGGAGGTAGCCGTACCATTCGCCGCATTCGTGGTCGGCGAAATGCCCGAACGCATAGGCGTGCGCGCGCTCGAAGAGGCGGAAGTACTTCTCGTCTCCGGTGATGCTGTATGCGAGCAGGGAGGCGATCAGCGCCTCGTCGTGGACCCACCACAGCTTCATGTCGTGCTCGAGCTGTTCCGGCGGACGTCCGTTGACGTCGGTGAAATAGATGTATCCGCCGTATTCCTTGTCCCAGCCCCATTCGGAGGAGCACTCGAAGATCTTCAGCGCGGTCTTCAGCAGGTTCTCGTCCTTCGTGTACAGATACTGGTTCATCAAAAACCAGCTGTTTTCCATGGAATGCCCGGGATTGATGCAGCGTCCGGCGGGCGTGTCGATGAATTCGCCGTTCGGTCCGACCGTCTCCAGAACGCATCCGAGATCGGGCTTCCAGTGGAGCTTGATGATGTTTTCCGCCATTTCCTGCGCGATCTTCGTGTAGTACTCCGCTTTTTCCGGATCGCATCTGCGAAGCAGCTGCGCGGAGGAGACGAGCACCATCGGCACCGCGGACGCGACTTCGCGGCGGCTTTCCGCGTAGACCTTCGGCGTGATCTTGAACGGGTCCGTCGACGGGTCGCGGAACATGCGGAGCATGCCTTCATAGCAGTCCTCCGCCTTGCGGACGTATGACTTGTCTCCGGTCATCAGGCCGTATTCGGCCATCGCCATGACGTAGAAGCTTTCGGTGAACATGTATCTGCGCTTGCGGAGCGGACGGCCGTCCCGGGTCAGCGTGAAGAACATCCTTCCGTCGGCGTCGGCGATGTGCTTTTCCATGAAATCCACGCCGAGTTTCGCCGCTTCGATCCACTCGTCCTTCTTTCCGTAGCGGTTGCAGAGGGCGGAGAAGGTCCACAGGCAGCGTCCCTGGAACCATCCGGATTTGTCAGGATTGTAGACTTTGCCTTCGCGGTCGACGCATGTCGTGTATCCGCCGTACTCCCTGTCGAGCAGGTCGCTTTCCATCCAGAAGGGCATGCAGTCGTCCATCAGCTGGTGATGATAGAATTCCCGGTAGGAGGAGATGAGTTTTTTGTCCATGATTCTGGTCCTTTCGCTTTCTTTTTTTTCACCGTACATCATACACGAAAAAAGCGAAAAAGTCAACATCAACCGGGCGGAACGCGGGAGCCGACAGGCTTCTTTTTTCATGCCGGTCCGGCGCCGGAGACGCGGGGGCGATTCTTTGAAAAAAAGATTGACTTCCGGCGTTCCGGGTGATACAATGAAATGAATGTATAATCAGTGGTATTATGCTTAAAGACAAACCCGAAAGGAGGCCGCGCCTCTTGACGAAAAAGACTGCATCCCGGCTGGTGTCCGCGCTGCTCTGCATCCTGCTCTGCCTTTCTTTCTGCTCGTGTTCCTTCAGCTTCTCGCTGGAGTCCATCCTGCAGACGATCAAATCGTACATCAGCGGCGACGAGGCGGAGGAGAAACCGGCGGACTACGTCGGCTCCGGAAAGAACGATTCCTTCGAATACGATCTCTACGAAACATACGCGGTCGTCACGAAATACACGGGCGCCGCGCCCTACGTGACCGTTCCGTCCTCCCTGGAGGGGAAGCCGGTCGCGAAGATCGGCAGCCTCGCATTCTATTACGGCCAGAAGATCGTTTATCTCCATCTGCCGGAAACGGTGACGGAACTGGAGGAGAACGCGCTGTATTACTGCGACAAACTGACGACGCTGGAACTCCCGTCCTCGCTGAAGAAGCTCGGCGAGAAATGCTTCTCCTGGTGCACGTCCATCCAGGTCATCGCCCTGCCGCAGGGGATCACGGAGATCCCGAACTTCTGCTTCAACGAATGCGCTTCGCTGACGGATCTTTTCCTTCCCGAAAACGTGACTTCGATCGGGAACCGCGCCTTCTCAGGATGCGTGTGCATCAAGTCGCTCGCGTTCGGCGAGTCCCTGAAGAGCGTCGGCATGTACGCCTTCCGCGGAACGACCGCACTTGAGGACCTGGCGCTCCCTGGCGGATGCGTTCCCGCGGACCACGCGTTCGACGGCGCGTCCGAAAACCTGACCGTCCATACGCCCGCGGATTCCGTCTGCGACAGGATCTGCCTTGCGCAGATGGTCCGGACGGACAACCACGCCGGCGCGCTCGTACCGGTCGGGACGGACGAAAACTCTTCCGAAGCCGAAGGCTGAGACCGCTTCGGCGTCCACCATTACCCGTAATCTTATTTCCGAAAGGACAGACAATATGGAACCGCTTTCACTGAACGTTCTGCGTAAAAAATATCTCGACTTTTTCGAGAGCA